>PLMX01000018.1 GCA_003142635.1 Syntrophaceae bacterium
CCGTTCGGTAAGTTGGATTGGAAGGGATCTGTTCTGGGGTTTGGAGCCATGCGGTTGCCGGTAATCGATGGCAAGATGGCGAGCATCGATGATGAAGAAGCCCGGCAGATGGTTCGTTATGCCATTGAACACGGGGTCAATTACATCGATACGGCGTTTCCCTACCACGAGGGGCAGAGTGAGCTCTGCATCGGACGAATCCTTCAAGACGGCTATCGCGATCGAGTGAAACTGGCGACAAAATTGCCGTCATGGCTTATTCACTCTCCCGATGAATTTGATCGGTATCTCGACTTGCAGCTCGACCGTCTGCAGACCGAGCGCATCGATTTCTATCTCTTGCACGGCTTGAACCGGACCTTCTGGCCCCATCTTCGAGACATGGGTGTCCTGCGCTGGGCCGAACGCGCTATAGCGGACGGCCGCATCGGACATCTCGGCTTTTCTTTCCATGATGATTTTCCTACGTTCAAGGAGATCGTGGACGGCTACGATTACTGGACGATGTGTCAGATTCAGTACAATTACATGGATGTAAACTTCCAGGCGGGTGCGGCGGGGCTCCGGTACGCCGCAGATAAAGGCCTGGCCGTGGTGGTTATGGAGCCCCTGCGGGGTGGCCGACTCACCAGGAAGCTGCCGCAGGACGCCGCAGTAATCTTGGAGAAGGCGCACTGCACTCGCGGCATGGCCGAGTTGGCACTCCAATGGGTCTGGGACCACCCCGAGGTCTCCGTTGTGTTGAGCGGCATGTCCAAGATGGCGCATGTTGTCGAAAACGTGGCCTACGCGGAGCATGCCGCCGACAATACCCTGTCGGCCCAGGAGCGAAAACTGATCGATCGGATAAGGGAGGCCTACATAGGATTAGCCCCAATCCCATGCACTAACTGTAAATATTGCCAGCCCTGCCCGAATAGCGTTGACATCCCACGTATCTTTGAACTTTATAACGAGGCCTTGATGTATAAAGATTTTCGGTCGCCACGCTTTTTTTATCAAAGCATCACGGGCCTGAAGGCGGAACAACGGGGAGACCGCTGTCTCGAATGCGGTGAGTGTGAGGCCGTGTGCCCGCAGGAAATTGGCATTTCGGAATGGTTGAAGAAGGCGCATGAGCTTCTCAGTGTCGCGCAGTAAAAATTGAACTTTTGACAGGTTAGTGAATATCAGCAACAAGAGCTGTATGGACAACGATCTTGGCAGGCGCATCATTGATTAAATCAGCATTGGCGATGACTGCACCGTAACTTCTGTCAGTGCGGAGGAGGAACTGAATGCCTCTACGGTCTTCATGGAATCATGGGATGGATATTTATTCCAATACCACCGGAGACAGCAGTTGCAGTGAAGGTTGAAGACATCCGCTGATCTTTTCCCCTGAATTTGATCCACTTCCAAATGGAGTCCTTCCTGTAGTCCTCAATTTTGAGGCAATGAAAATCATTCAAGCTTTCTCTTGGAAACATAGTATTGATTGTGAGCATATTTTCAGTGCACGTAGAATCCGGCTGTTTTGCTCAGTAATCCGCATAAGTCAGTAAAAGTTGCTGATATGAAGTCTTGTAAAATAAAGGTGACTTCGAGTATATAGGTACCTGGTAAGAATGGGCAGGGAACGGATTATCCAATCCATCTAATAAAATCAAACAAGGAGGATATATGCTGGAGTCATTAAACGACAAAGTAGCATGGGTAACGGGCGCAGGAACGGGTATCGGACAGGCAGGAGCTGTCGCGCTTGCTAAAAATGGTACAAAAGTAGTTCTTTCCGGGCGAAGGAGAGAGGCTCTTCAGGAAACAGCCGACATCATAAAGCAAAATGGCGGAGAGTCCAAAATAGAAATCCTGGATGTTTCGGACGAGAAGGCTGTTCAAGACGTCGCCGATCGCATTTATGAGGCCTATGGGAGGCTCGACATTCTTGTCAACAATGCAGGAACGAACGTAACGGAGCGGCACTGGGGCATAGTTACACCGGAAAAATGGAATCAGGTTATCGGTATTGACTTGAATGGTGCATTTTACTGTGCTTCAGCGGTAATACCCATCATGAGAAAACAGAAAGACGGCCTGATCATCAATATTTCCTCCTGGGCTGGCCGCTTTTATTCGTACATTACGGGACCGGCATACTGTGCCGCAAAGCATGGGTTGCTCGCTATGAATGCAAGCATCAATATCGAGGAATGCATTTACGGGATAAGGGCATGTGCGATTTGTCCAGCGGAGGTATGGACACCCATCATCGACAAGAGGCCCGATGCCCTCAGTAATGAAGAGAAGGCAAAGATGCTGAAATCGGATGACCTGGGTGAGACCATCCTTTTTGTGGCACGTCTTCCCCGGCACGTTTGCATCAATGAACTGGTCATAAGCCCTACATGGAATCGTACCTATGTTCACGATTTCAGTCGGCAGCCACCTGTAACTGGTTAATTACAGTATCATATTAAAATTGTGCCGACGATAAGTGGCAATCTTCACTTCAATTCCAAATCGAAAACCCTTGACTTGTAGGTATAGAGTCAGTGAATCCGTCGTTTTGGCGATCTTGAAAAATCAGTAATTGTCTTTTTTACTTATATCTTCCTGTAGTCCGCAGACAGTTAACCTCGATAAAAATACAGGACTTCAATCTGTAATAAATGATGTTCTTCCCCTCCATAAGTGTGATATGGATGATGTAAAAGTTGGACGGTCGGATGAAAAGGGGGCTTACGGAAACGTGTGTCATGGTGGAATTAGGAACCCACTGCACATACCGAAAGGGTGTATGAATTGTTAACTCTCCGCTTAAAACTGCGCGCACCGTATTTCTACCCGACCTCGACTCAATCCGATAAAATACCTGCAGATTGTAATAACTGGAGGGGAATATGGTAGAAATAGAATTACCCAATCCTGAAGAACTCGAGGAAAAAAGACGCAATTCTTTCAGCAAAAAGGTCGCTCTTTTCACAGCAATCTATGCTGTTATTCTCGCGATATGCGCCATGGGCGGCAACAACGCAATGAAGGAGATGCTGCTCGCACAGCAGGAGGC
>PLMX01000017.1 GCA_003142635.1 Syntrophaceae bacterium
GTTTTATGTGGCTCAATAAAGAAGCGACTCAATCGAAACATCAGCCTGCTGCCGCGTATACCGTTCAGATAAGCAGCGCCGCCAAGGCAGTGATGCAGGAAGTTACAGAGACGGCCTTTCAAACCCAGAAAGAAGCCCGTAGTGGTGATCTTCAGGCTAAGCACCTTACTGGCGAGAGAGGCTGCTGCTGAGGAAGCAAAAGAACCACCTGTTGCGAAGGCACAGGAAGCACAGGGGACAACGGTAGCTAAGCTTCAATAATGGGTCATATCGCAATGCGCGGTACCGTTATCCTATTTGCACTCGGATTACTGCGTTTTCTGTGATTTAGGCGAAAGACCAGTGAACATAAGAAACGAGAAGGCATAGTCAAATGGCTTTGCCTTTTTCAATTTGTTCAGATGCTTCGATCTCCACATTTCATTCTGATCTTCAATTCATGAATCTATGTCCTTTAGAACGCCTGTAGTGGCTACGAGAGCCGGTACATTGCATATTTACATTGATCGATCTAACGAAGTACTGATTGAAACGTTCTACTCCTTGACAGCTTATTCCCCGTGCGTGCAGCCCGCGGCTGCCTTCCTTGTCAAGCGTTTGGTGATTTTGACGGATATCCACCATTTCGATGCGTAATCAACAAGTTGACGCGTCCGAAAGGTGAGACGATTACTCATTTAATGACCAAAACGACATAAACTCCGAATAAGTCTTGACTTTTTCGGAGTTCTGGTTATAATGGCCGCCATGAATAGATATCTTGAAAAATATATTCAGAAAGATATTAAAAGAAAAATCGTACTGCTTACCGGTCCGAGGCAGACAGGCAAGACAACCCTTGCGAAGATGCTGAAGGAAAACTTCGATTATTTTAATTACGACAATGCCGAGCACCGCTTAAACCTGATGGAGAAGACCTGGGACCGTTCCAGAGACCTGGTTATTTTTGACGAACTCCATAAGATGAAGAATTGGAAATCATGGATCAAGGGCATTTATGATACCGAAACAATTCCCCCCTCCATTATTGTTACTGGCAGCGCAAAGCTTGATGCCTACAAAAGGGTCGGCGATTCACTTGCCGGAAGGTTTTTCGAATTTAGACTTCATCCCCTTGATCTGAAGGAGATCAAAACCTTTTTAGGGCCGGAAGACCTGGAAGGAAAACTTGATCTGCTTTTAAAGTTGGGAGGATTTCCGGAGCCCTATCTTGAAGGCGATGAGACTTATTATAATCGTTGGAAAAGAAGCCATCTGGATATTATATTAAAGCAGGATCTGGTTGATCTCGAAAATATGCGCCATATTACGTCCATCGAGACCCTGATCCAGCTTTTAAAAAATAAGGTCGGAAGCCCCATATCATACCGATCCTTAGCTGAAGATCTTCAATGTTCGGACAAGACCGTTAAGCGATGGTTGACCGTATTGGAAACGCTTTATGTCGTTTTCAAGGTCCCCCCTTTTCACAGAAACATTTCCCGGTCCCTTCTCAAGGCGCCCAAATATTATTTTTATGATACGGGCCATGTGCCGGACGAGCCTGGGATGAAGCTGGAAAACCTTGTTGCCTGCTCATTGCTAAAAGAGATTCATTTCCGGGAGGATTGCCTGGGGGAAAAATGGGGTTTCTATTACCTAAAAAACAAGGATGGCCGGGAGATAGATTTCTTTATTACAAAGCAGGAAAAGCCCGCTCTAATGATCGAAGTCAAATGGAGTGATGCAGAACGAAGCCCCAACTTTTCTTTTTTTGAGAAATATCTTGCCGGTGTAAATAAAATCCAAATCGTCAAGGACCTCAATCGGGAAAAGACCTATCCAGACGGCACCGAGATTAGAACCGCCCGAAACTGGCTGTCTGAAATCAGTCTTGAATGACCTGTTTGTCGAGGAAGGCGGCGGCTTCACACCTGTGCAGTTCGCTTTGTAACAGGAAAGTATTCTAGCGTGTATTTTCCTGATGAGGATACTATCCCTCCTTCCTGAAACAAAGGATATGGTGATTTTTACGAGAGTATGGTTCCTTTCCCCTGTAAATAGAAGTATAATACATTGATATTATTACTCTCACCATAAAGGTGTCGACAAGGCTATTTTCATTCTTTTTTGTGACGGCTGGCCGTCATGTGGGTTTCAATTGGTAATTTTCACTTTTCCCAGCTTTATGAATCTATTGACTCGTAGGTGGCAGCGAGAGTCGACACATTTCATATTTTCATTGATCGCTCCTGAGCATAACGGGATGAACTGTGGAAACGCCTGACGGCTTATTTCCCATGCGTACAGCCTGCGGCTGCCTTCCTTGTTTATTATCAATTTGTGCCCGCCAATCACTACTTCAATGCGTAATAGCCATTAAAATAAGTCCCAGTATTTCCTCAACCAACCTTTTCCTTTTTTCGATTAAATTATAAGTTGCATTTAACTAATTAGTTAGTTAATTTATCATCATGAGTTCACATATCATTAAAAATTCATCTCCTGGTCATTCCTCTTCAATGGCCAATAAGGATGTGCGAGAGCAGCTTCTCGATGCCGCTACAGCCCTGTTCGCGGAGCAAGGCATAGCAAGCACGACGGTGGCCGAAATCGCGTCGCGCATCGGCGTCACCTCGGCCATGGTCCACTACTATTTCAAGACCCGCGATCATTTGCTGGATACGATCATCGAAGAAAGGGTCGAGCGCTTCATCGCATATGTCTGGGATCCGATCACCGGAAGCGACGCCGATCCATTCACAATGGTAAAGGATTTGGTTATCCGGATCATTAAGGCCTCCGACATAATGCCATGGCTCCCGCCCTTATGGATAAGAGAAATCGTCAATGAGGGGGGACTGCTGAGAGAAAAGATGCTCCAACACATCCCCGTTGAAAAGCCGAAGCAGTTCGGAAAATGCATAGCAGCCGCACAAAAGCAGGGCATCGTGAATCCGGATATCGATCCGCGTTGGCTCTGGATGTCTATCATCGGGCTGACGATGCTTCCCTTGGCTGCGGCGAAAATCTGGAATCGCGTACCTACTCTGGTAGACCTTAATAAGGATGATCTCGCCCGTCATGTCATCGCATTGCTTATGCATGGGCTCACCAACCCTTCTTTTACCCCTACATAAAACAACGGCTGACCAACATGGAGGAAACATGCTGTATCCTATGCTCAAACCAAAGGTGAAATCCCGATATATCGCTTTGGCAATAGTGATGATCATGATGACAAGCTGTTCTAATCAGCGACCACCCACATACCAGGGGTATGTAGAGGGCGAATTTGTCTACGTGTCGTCATCCGAAGCAGGACGTCTCGATCGGTTGCTGGTCACCCGGGGGCAACAGGTCACTGCCAAGACACCATTATTCGCACTTGAATCGGAAAATGAAGCGGCGGCACAGCGTCAGGCACAGCAGCAGCTCAGCGCTGCCGAAGCTCAACTTAAAGATCTTCGTACAGGCAAACGCCCGCTGGAGCTTGATGTGATCCGGGCACAACTCGCACAAGCTATAGCTGAAGAAAAGAAATCTGTTGCCAAACAGGTCCGTGATGAAGCCCAGTATAAGGCTGGAGGCATTTCTATGGCTCAGTTGGTCGAGACACGTGCGGAGGCCGAATCTAATACTGCCCGGGTACGTGAGTTTAGAAGGCAGCTCGATGTTGCAAACCTATCTGCCCGAGACGAGCAGATCAAGGCACAATCAGCCAATGTGGCTGCAGCTAGCGCCGCCCTTGAGCAGGCCAAGTGGAAGTTGAACCAAAAGGCTGTCACTGCCACCCGCTCAGGTCTGATATTTGACACCATGTACCGGGAAGGTGAGTGGGTGCAGGCAGGCCGTCCGGTTGTATGCATGCTGCCACCCGAAAATGTGAAGGTGCGCTTCGTTGTACCTGAAACTCTCATCGGTGCTCTGTCCATAGGCCAGTCGGTTGTCCTCCACTGCGACGGTTGCTTGGAGGATATCCCGGCGGAGATAACGTATATCTCTACGGAATCGGAGTATACACCGCCGATCATTTACAGCAATGAAACTCGATCCAAGCTGGTATTCATGATCGAGGCTCGCCCTTCCACAGACAAGGCGCCCAGACTTCACCCTGGGCAGCCTATCGAGGTCAGGCTGCCATGAGTGAGGAATACGCCATTGATGTCAAGGGACTGAACAAAAGTTTCGGCAGCAAACACGTGGTGAACGATGTTTCCTTGCAGGTGGGGCGCGGCGAGATATACGGATTCTTGGGCCCTAACGGCAGCGGAAAGACCACCACCATCCGCATGCTGTGCGGGCTGNNTCCGCATGATGTGCGGACTGCTCACGCCTGACTCCGGCAGCGGGACCTGCCTGGGCTATGACATTCTTCGTGAAACCGAGCAGATCAAACGCCGGGTCGGATATATGACCCAGAAATATTCGTACTGGGATGACCTGACCATCCGCGAGAATCTAGATTTTGTGGCGCGCATGTACGGTATGCCAGATCGCCATGGCGCGGTGGATCAGGCCCTGGAAGGTTTGGGTTTAACCGAGCGGGAAAATCAACTGACCGGAGAGCTTTCCGGCGGCTGGAAGCAGCGGCTGGCCCTGGCCGCCTGCATGCTTCATGAACCTGAACTACTGCTTCTCGACGAGCCGACTGCAGGAGTCGACCCGGCGGCACGGCGGGATTTCTGGGAAG
>PLMX01000133.1 GCA_003142635.1 Syntrophaceae bacterium
ATTTTGGCGAAGTTGGGTTAAAGATAGCGGGAAAAATGGAAGATCGGCAAAAAAAGATGTGCAGGCGCAATAGTGTCACTTGGGTTCTGTGGGGTACCCTGCGTCCATCCAGGCATGAAACCCGCCCAAGAGAGCGCTTACCGATTTGAAACCTTTATCCAACAAAATTTGTGCCGCACGGGCACTCGTGGCTTCATTGTGTCAGGTGCAATAAAGGATGATCTGTTTATCCTTGGGAATCTCTTTGTACCTTTCCTCCAGCTGAACTATGGGAATCCTGACTGCTCCTTTTATCTTGATCCTGCTGCCCTGATAATCCTCGCCTGTTCGTACATCGATAATTACTATGTCTTCCCCTTTATCCACCTTCGCTTTCAGTTCCTAGACCGTGATCCTCGGTATACCATCTGTTGCAGAGTAAACGGCCGGCACAATCAGATGATTAGAAAAGACAATACAAAGAGAAAACAGCAGTCCTTTGCATAGCCATCGTAATGTCATCACTGTCACATCCTTTCCAGGAAAAAATATATTACAATCTAAGAATGGTAAAAGGCCTTCCCCGAGAACGGGAAGGCCGATCCGGATATCGTCCGTAAGCCGCCTTTGAAAGCCTTACGGACAGAATTAGCAAATAATGTCTTCGAATCTCAATTCGATTGCTGAAACCGCATCATCCATCCTGCCTTCTTTGCAGAAGGGAGGTAAATATCCTCCAGACAACCAAGACCAGCCTCACAATGGGTAAACATCTTAAACCGGCTAAAAAATTGGGTGGGGCGCCGATTCTTACTGCATTTTCACTTGTCCCGGGAAACAGCATTCCCAGCTTGGCTGGCCATCTTCTTGATTACGAAGTTTCATGGTCCAATTGCCCTTGCTAACTTCTGTTGCTATCATGGTGGAACCGAATTTCTTCCCCCTCACCATCACGCTGTCACCAGCCATAAATTTAATTTTCTGATTTTCAATGAACCACTTGGGCCCCATATAAACAGTATAAACATTACCCTGTTCATTCTTGAATTTCATCTGCAGACCGTCTTTTATTCCGGCCACCTTCTCCATCTTCACCACCTTGCCGGATTCAACCACCATAGCCTCGTTTCCCGTAACGCCTTCTAGTTGTGCGGGAACTCCGATAGTCCACGCCCCCTTTGCCTGAGCAAACGATACCTGCACAAACATCATACTAATTGCAACAACCACGACAATCCCTATTGCCAACTTTCGCATAGCGTCCTCCTTGAGTTAGTTAAATAAATTGTTTGGACCCACCCTCTTTTTTTTGAGCCGACTGATTTTTGTTACCCAATGTTAACCTGCTGTTAGTAAAACGGTTTGCTTGAAGTTCGTGATAAGCAGATATCTTGGAGCGTATATTAATGCACAAATTCCGCATTTCAATAGTGGTTTAATAGATGTATAGTAATGCGTTAATACTACCATGGTGATCACGCATAACTGTACCCGCAATTTTGTCCTTAGACGGCTTCCGTGGGTCGTGCCATTATATGTCTGTTGCTCGCACGCAAGAAGTCAGAGATTGAATCTTAAGAAACCGCATGAATGGCCCCAGTCAAGCTGCTGAGATTTTTCTGTTGCATCTTCGTAAATTAAATTTGTATAGAAGGCAGAAGAGTTCAATCGAGTGCATGCCGTGAGAGGGAAAAATAGTGAAACCGTTGATTAGCCTGGACGGGAGAGTCGATGGATAAGAGGCCGTCAATCATAGGGAGGATGTTCGATAGAATTGCGCCCACCTATGACCTGCTCAACACGATTCTGTCTTTATCCCTCGATAGAGCCTGGAGAAGGGCAGCCGCAAATCTCTTGGAGATCCATACCGGCGACACGGTTCTCGATGTAGCAACCGGCACCGGTGACCTGGCCCTTCCTGCCGCAATTGGCGGCGCAAACGTCATAGGCATCGACCTCTCCAAACGGATGCTTCTGCGTGCCCTTGGAAAGGCTGAGGAACAGGGTCTTCGTACACGCTATTCCGTGGTGCAGGGTGATGCCCTGTCCATGCCCTTCCGCGACGAGACATTTAACTCGGCTATGGTGGCTTTCGGCATCAGGAATATGAATAATCTGGAGGTTTTCCTCGCGGAGATACACCGGGTATTGAGCAGCAGCGGCCGTTTCTCCATAATCGAGTTCTCCCTGCCGGAAAGTTCGCTTTTCAGATTGATATATGGGGCTTACCTGACATATGCGGTGCCGATAATAGGTGGTCTGATTTCCGGCGACTATGATGCCTACCGGTATCTGCGGGACTCGGTGACGGGATTCCCTGTCCCGAAGGCATTGGAGGATATGATGAGGGGGCAAGGTTTCCGGGTTGTCCGGTCAATGTCCGTCTTTGGCGGCATTTCCCATCTGTATCTGATAGAAAAGGAAGGATGAATTGTCAGAATCATGAGGAAGCTTTCGTCATTTCTCAAGGGCAAGCTTCAAGACCTCAAGCATATCGTCCACGAAGTAAAACTGCATGTCCTTCTGCACCTTCTGGGGGATGTCCACCAGATCTTTCTTGTTCCATTTGGGGAGTATTATTGTCTTGATGCCGGCACGGTGCGCAGCCAAGACCTTCTCTTTAATGCCGCCGACGGGAAGCACCAGTCCCCGCAGGGTGATTTCCCCGGTCATGGCAAGGTCTTTCTTGACGGTCTTTCCGGTTAGAAGCGAAGCCAGTGCCGTAAGCATGGTAACGCCCGCCGACGGTCCATCCTTCGGAATTGCTCCGGCGGGTACATGAATATGAATATCGTTCTCTTCAAAAAAATCCACTGATATACCGAGATCCCCTGCATTGGCCCGGATGAAACTCAAGGCGGCCGTAGCGGACTCCTTCATGACCTCTCCCAACTGACCGGTCAATGTCAGCCCTTTCTTCCCCTTCATGGCCGTTGCTTCGATAAAAAGAATGTCGCCGCCTGCGGGCGTCCATGCCAGACCAGTCGCCACCCCGGGTTTGGATGTCCTGGCGCTGACTTCAGACATGATGCGTATGGGTCCCAGATACTTATGTAAATCCTTAACGGTGATGGATGCCTTGTTTAACTCCCCTCCGGCCACCATGCTTGCTATTCCCCGGCATATGGTGCCGATCTCCCTTTCAAGATTCCTCAGTCCGGCCTCCCGCGTATAGCCTGTTATGATGAGCGTTATGGCGCTCTTTGTGAAGCTGATCTGCTGCTGGGAAATACCATTGGCCGCTGTCTGCCTCGGGATAAGATAGCGCTCCGCAATTTTTACCTTCTCGTCCAGCGTATATCCGGGAAGTTCGATAACCTCCATCCTGTCACGGAGAGGAGGAGGGACCGTATCGAGTATGTTCGCAGTGGTAATGAATATGACGTGAGAAAGATCAAAGGGCACATCAAGGTAGTGATCCATGAAGGAATAATTCTGCTCCGGATCGAG
>PLMX01000208.1 GCA_003142635.1 Syntrophaceae bacterium
ATAAAGTTCCTTTCTCTCTCCGAAGAGAGGTTAGAGCCGCATCGGGGTTGTTGTAAAGGCTTGTCGTGCTGGCAGCACCGTCCCTTGCCCTCAGGACTTTTAACCACCGGCGACAGTTGCATGGGACGTGCGGAATATCCCATGGTGTCGCGACCAAAACAACTTCTGCCCGCTTTCGCAGGCCCCCTTGTCAACCAGAGCCTGATGTTATTCCATCATGCTCCGACCTCAACCGCGTTAGCGGTAGGTCAGGGTAGTTGACAGTATATCCTTGAAATCGCAAATCCTGATATTTCACTCTTAAACAAATTCAAAATACAAAATCTTCTATGTATTTGGATTCTGACGCAGTCGAGCACTCAGGATTTGGTGCTGTGGGTCTTATTTTTTTTGTCCCTTTCCAGTTTCTCGAGCCTTTTCAACATGGAGGCTACGTTTTTCCGCATCTCCGGAAGTTGTGAAACGCATGCCTCTGCGCGCAGCCATTGTCTGTGGGGCCTATGGGGTGAACCGGACACAACCTGGTTTGCGGGGACGTCGTCATGAACACCCGACTGGGCGCCAACCATGACATGATCGCCGAGGTCGATGTGGCCAACGAGACCTGCCTGTCCTCCCAGGATAACGCCTTTCCCGAGTCTTGTACTTCCCGAAATACCGACCTGGGATACGATCACGGAGTATTCACCAATGACCACATTGTGGGCCACCTGTACCAGATTGTCGATCTTTACGCCCTTTTGTATCCAGGTCTTTTCAATGGTGCCCCTGTCTATGGTGGTATTGGCGCCCACTTCAACGTCATCGTCTATTTGCACAAATCCTACCTGGGGAATCTTTATGTTTTCCCGTGCCGGCCTGGCAAAGCCAAATCCGTCACTCCCGACGACGACGCCGGCGTGCAGGATGACCCTCTTTCCGATAATACATCTTCGTGATACAACGACGTTGGGATACAGAATGGAATCTTCGCCGATTACGACACGACGACCGATGTAGACGCCCGGATAAAGGATAACGCCATGCTCAACCCTCGCTTCCCGTCCGATATAGACACCGGGATAGACATGTGCATCTCTTGAAACGATTGCACCTTCCTCGATAAAGGTTTCCGCGCTGATCCGAGGCGTATCGCGGTCCTCCGGATAAAAAAGTCCGAGGACCCGGCCGAGGGCAATGTAGGGGTCTTCAACAACGATAAGGTTTCTGTCTATCTTCTCGATTTGGGGCGAGACCAGAATGGCAGAGGCTTTAGTCGTCTCAAGGGACTTCAGATATTTTGGGTTTGCGATAAATGTCAGGTCGCCCTTTCCGGCCTCATCAATTCCCCGGACATCGCTAATGACTACTTGAGGGTCTCCTATCACCTTTCCAAGCAGGAAAGATGCAATTTCGCCGAGCGTCTTATTCAATCTGGTATCTCTACTTTTTTAGTTTTTCGATTTGAAAGCCTTGTTGAATTCTTCAATAACCTTCTGGGTCAAGTTACTTTCTTTCGCAGAGTACGCAACGGGAGTGCTGCCGAGATCGACGATCAGTGTATATTTTTCCTTGTCACCGATAAGATTTATTACCTTCAAAATGTCGGGAACCAGCTTTTTAGAAAGCTCCTGATCTCTCTGCTGAAGCTCCTCATTGGCATCCTTGACCAGCAACTGGTAATCCCTGAACTTCTTTTGGTACACCGCCTCTTTTTCCTTCATGGCACTCTCCGTGAGGACTGATCGCTGCTTTTCCAGATCGTCCTTGAGTTTCCTCATTTCCGCTTCCCGCTTCTGTATCGTGCCCTTATCCTTTTCGTAGAGCTTGCCGAAATCCTCGGCGGCCTTTTTCCCGGCATCGGATTTGACCATGATCTCCCGCATGTCTATAAAGCCTATCTTCTCAGCGGCAAATGCACACGTGCCACACAGAAAAAGTGACAGGATGACAAATACCGTTGAAATCAGCAGACTACTTTTTTTCATATACTTTTCCCCCTTATTAATTAGAATTAAATGGCGTGTCTACATAAACATACCCATTGTGAATTCGAATCGGTTGGAAGATTCATTTTCCTTTTTGTCAAGGACATAGCCCCATTCGAGCCTCAGGGGACCGATAGGCGAATACCACCTGATGCCAAGGCCCGCCGTTTTTCTCATGTCGTCGATATGCCAACCGCTGTCCCACGCATTGCCCGTGTCGAAGAATACAAGTCCCTTCATCCCGGCGTTCTTAATCAAGGGAAAGATGTATTCAAAGTTGAAACACAGCATTGTGAAGCCGCCGATAGGGTTTCCCGTGGCTGGATCAAGTGGCCCCACGTCACGAAGGCCCCGGAGAGTATCAATCCCACCCAGATAGTAGCGCTCAAATATAGGGACATCAGTTTCCGCAGTGCGTTGTATGAAACCGGCTCGTCCGCGCACACTGAATACGGTATCCAGGGGCAGGGGATGGAACCATGCAGACCTCGCCCCGTATCTGAGATAGTCTGTACTACCCTGGAGCGGCCCTCCCGCATAATCAATGGTAGCAATGTTTTTGTAACCCTTCGTCGGAAACATAATGTCATCCGTAGTATCCTTTGTGAGGGTGAAGGTCACTACGCTCTCTGTCGTTTTGCCGGCTTCCTGCTTGATAATATCCGCTGCCGCGTCCTGGACATCTGTGACATCATTTGTAAAGAGCTTGTATCCCACATAGCTGGTCACATACGGCCAGAGTGGATAACCAAAGGTCATTCCGAACCCCTTCGTGTTTAGGTTGTATGAATCGTATTGCCGCTGCGAACTCCAGAGGTCAAATTTGCCCCACAGGGGGATATCAAACAGATATGGCTCTATGAATGACAGTTCATACATGTTCGATACGGTTCCGATGCTTGCCTTGAGGCTTAATACCTGTCCCCTACCAAAGAGGTTCTGCTGGGAGATCTGAGCGGTGCCGATGGCGTGGTCCTGGGCAGAATATCCCGCGCCGATACTGAACATTCCCGTCGGTTTTTCCTTGATGTTGATATTTACGTCCGTCAACATTTCGTCAGGGCCTTTCTCCGTCTGAAAATTTATCTCTTCAAAGTATCGCATGCGGTTAAGAGCCGTGTAGCTGCTCTTGAGCTTACTGCTGCTGTAAAGATCCCCTTCGCCAAAAGCGAGCTGCCTCCTTATTACCTTATCTCTGGTTTTTGTGTTGCCTGTAATGGTTATCCTGTTGAAGAATACCTCGTGACCTTTTTTGATATTGAAAGTCACATCCACTGTCTGGGTTTTTTCCTGCGGGACAGTGCGCGGGGCAATATCAGCATATGCGTAACCGTCATCATTACAGGCCTGAGTAAGATACTCCATATCCTTCATGATCGCTTCCCGGTCATAGAACTCTTTCTTGCTGATATTAAGTTTATTCAGCAGTTCAGAGCGCGAAACGGTCAGTGTATCGCCCGTGATGTCTATCTTGCCTACTTTGAATTGTTTTCCCTCCACGATTGGTATCTTTACATAGATTCCCTTTTTGTCGTGCGTAATTTCCGGTTCGCCGACCTGAGCATTGATAAAGCCGTGATTAAGGTAAAATGCATTCAGTTTGTCGGTATCCTGTTTTAATTGGTCCTTCTTCAGGATGCCTGAGTCGGTCAGAAAAGAGAAAAAGCCCTTTTCCGTGAGGGTCATGATATTTTTCAGTTCCTTGCTTGTGAATGCCCGGTTTCCCTCAAAAGAAATGGTCCTGACATACAGCCTATTATCCTCGGTTATATTAAAGGTGACGATGATATTCTTATCGCCTTCTCTATCAATCGTATACTTGATCTCTGCATTGTAATATCCTTTGTTATCGTAGAGGGCTTTGATCTTTTCTGTGCTGGCGACAATTTTTTCAGGGTTGAGGACCTGCTGGACTTTGAATGTCATAACGCCTTCGATCTCGCTTTTCTCGATATCCTTATTCCCTTTTATTCTTATCTCTGAGATCAGGGCCTTTTCTTTCAGGAGAAAAGTGATAATCTTTCCTTCGGGACTGACAGTTACGTCCGCGGCTACATCATCGAAATATCCCATCTTGTAAATAGCTTTGATATCGGAGGTGAGCTCTGCTTCCGAAAAGAGGTTGCCCTTGGCGCTTTTTATGACCTGGCTGAGCGCGCTGCTCTCAATTTTCCGGTTACCTTTAAACTCGATCTTAGCTATTCTCATATCCGCGGCTATCTTGATGAGTATATTTGTCCGTAATTGGGCAGATATGGAGCCGATGGCTTCGATGCCTTTGCCCTGTGCGAAGGCGGCGTGCAGCACTCTTCCCTCTTTCACGTCAATGACTCTCGCGTCTACACTGATTTGCTCCCCAAAGGAGGAAAGACTTCCCATGAGTACGTAATTGGCCCCCGCAGACCTACCGACGTTGACGGCAAGCTTTTCATCAATCACCTTGCCCTCTATGGTTTTGGCAAACGAACCTCTCTCAACTATCTGGATACTTTTTGACTTGGCAAACTCCGTCGAGAGTCCTTTGTAGAGGTCTTCTTGCAGATTGGCTGCATTTGCCTTAGCGTGAACCTCAAATGGCAGGATGGCAATTTTTTTTCCGTCTTCTGCGAGAGCATTATGATTATGCAGCAGCAGGAGAGAAGCCAGGAAAAAGGCGATTTTTATACGGAGACCATTATTATTCATAGGTGTAAATTTTTCCATCTTTTAATCCTATGTTTTTCGACATCCTGTTGGCAAGCGTTCTGTTGTGGGTAACGACGACAAGGGTGATTCTTTTCGTTCTATTGAGGTCCAGCAGAATATCTTCTATCTTCTTGCCTGTTTCGCTGTCAAGATTCCCGGTAGGCTCATCAGCGAGAATGATTTCCGGCTCCATGACGAGAGCCCTCGCCACGGCAACCCTCTGCTGCTCGCCTCCGGATAGCTCACCGGGTTTGTGGGTTAACCTGTCTCCGAGTCCCACTTCATGCAATATGGCTGCGGCCCGCTCTCTTGCCTTTCGGTACGGCAGACCGTGAATCAGCGCCGGCATCATCGTATTTTCCAGACTGTTAAACTCCGGCAGCAGATTATGGAATTGGAAAACAAAGCCGACGGTCTTGTTTCTGAACTCTGCCAGTTTCTTCTTGTCCCACTGGAAGACATCGATATCGTCAAAAAGCACAGTTCCTGATGTGGGGTGGTCCAATGTTCCCAGAATATGGATGAGGGTACTTTTCCCTGCACCTGAAACACCCAGGATGGCAAGAGACTCGCCTCGGCTGATGGTGAAGTCGAGATTTTTCAAGACTTCAATTGCGTTACCATCCTTGATAAAGGTCTTGCTTAAATTATTTAGCTGTATCATCAAATAAAATTCTGAATTCTACAATCTGAATCCTGTGACCTTTGCAATCCCATATTGTCCATAATTCTTATCTCCGGCCATCAATCGTATCGCAGAGTTTCCGCCGGGTCCAGTTTAGAAGCCTTCCGGGAAGGATAAATTGTCGACAGGAAACATATCAACATGGTCCCTATGACAATGATCACAACATCGCTGTAATTGACTTGGGAAGGCAACTGGCTTAAGTAATATACATCTCCGGGTAGTATTTTGAAACCGAAAAGATTTTCGATGGATACAGAAATCTTCTCAAGGTTTAAGGCGACTGCAAGCCCCCCTATACAGCCCAGAAGGGTGCCGATGGCGCCGATCGTTACCCCCTGATAGACGAATATCTTCATGATGCTGCCGGAGGTTGCCCCCATGGATTTCAAAATGGCAATGTCCTTGTTTTTTTCCATGACAATCATGATGAGTGTGCATATTATGTTAAACGCGGCCACCAGCACGATGAGACTGAGGATAATAAACATGACCCGTTTCTCCAGTTTCAGGGCGGAGAATAAGTTCTTATTCATTTCCATCCAGTTCCTTGCCCAGAAGGGGAAGCCAAGTTTTTTCTCCAGAGATTTTGCGATGATATTCGCCTTGTAGATGTCATTGACCTTGATCTCAAGGCCGGTGACCCGCTCTCCGAGGTTCAGGAATTCCTGGCAGTCCGGCAGAGAAATGTATGCGAGGGTCGAATCATATTCATAGAATCCGGAATCAAAGATACCCACGACAACAAATTTCTTCATTTTGGGAACCATCCCCATAGGCGTGGAAATCCCCATGGGTGAGATTATGCTTACGGGGTCGAAAAGCAGAAGCCCCATATTTTTTGCCAGTTCCTTGCCTATTACAATGCCTGGAAGCATGGCTTGATCCTTGCCGAGCCCTATTGTGCCGCGCTGTTTTTCGGAAAGATAATCAATGTTTCCGTCGTGCATTTTCCCTAGGTTAATAACTTTGAAGGCGCTATCTACAGATATTCCCCGCAGTATCACACCGCTGGTGCGCCCTTCATTTCTCAGCATAACCTGACTGAATATGAATGGCGTAGAGGCGACGACACCATCCACCTGTTCGACCTCGTTCATGACCTTCTGATAGTCTTTCATCGCTCCTGTGTACTGCATGAGGACCACGTGGGAATTTATTCCCAGTATTTTATTACGGAGATCGGTCTCGAAGCCGGTCATTACGGCAAGGACAATTATCAGTGCGGCAACACCTAAGAATATCCCGGCAATGGATATGAACGTGATAATCGAAACAAAGATCTGCTTTCGCCTGGCCCGGAGGTATCTGAGACTGATAAAAAATTCAAAGGACATGATCGATTTCACTCTTCCTTGCTTCTCAGAAGGGGGAAAAAGATAACATCCCTTATAGAGGCAGAGTTAGTGAAGAGCATCACCAGTCTGTCTATACCTATTCCTTCCCCTGCTGTAGGCGGCATACCGTATTCGAGTGCTCGGATATAATCCTCGTCCATTTCATGTGCCTCATCATCCCCCGCTTCTCTGGCCTTGAGCTGCATCAAAAACCTTTCCCGCTGGTCAACAGGATCGTTAATCTCGGAGAAGGCGTTGGCAATTTCTTTCCCACAAATATAAAGCTCGAATCTGTCCGTGACCTCAGGCTGATCGGCTGTTTTCCTGGCCAGGGGAGAGACCTCAACCGGGTAGTGAGTAATAAAAGTCGGTTGTATCAGCTTGTCCTCCACTCGTTTCTCAAATATAGCCATCATGGCCATTCCCGGGGCATCACTGTCCTTGATGCTCAGTCCGAGACCCTTTGCGCAAGCGATAATACTGGCGCCGTCGTCCAGGACTTCGGCGGCTATGTTACCGTACTTGACAATGGAATCTCTTACTGACATGCGCGGCCACGGGGGCGTCAGGTCAATCTCAGTTTCCAGGTACTGAAACTTCGGGGCACCAAAGAGTTCGCAGGCGATGAAGTTGAACATCTCTTCCGTCAACGCCATCAGATCCTCGTATGTGGCATAAGCCTGGTAAAATTCCATCATGGTAAATTCAGGGTTATGGAAGGTGGAAATGCCTTCATTCCGGAAATTTTTATTTATTTCGTAGACCCGTTCGAAACCGCCTGTAACCAGCCGCTTCAGGTACAGTTCAGGGGCTATCCTCAGAAAAAAATCCATGCCGAGGGCATTGTGATGGGTCTTAAAGGGGCGTGCCATGGCGCCGCCTGCCTTGGGTTGCATCATGGGGGTTTCCACTTCCAGGAAATCTCTTTCCTCCATGAAGCCGCGTATCATATGTATGATGCGACTCCTCCTGACAAAGACCTCTTTAACATGAGGATTGATAATGAGGTCGAGGTGACGTTGGCGGTATCTTGTCTCAATATCAGTAAGGCCATGCCATTTCTCCGGCATGGGCCTTATCGCCTTTGAGAGAAGCCTCAGTTCATCGCAATCAATCGTAAGCTCATTAGTCCTAGTTCTGAATATCTTTCCTGCGACAAAAATAATATCCCCCACGTCCAGCCTTTTAAAGAGCGAATAGACCTTATCTCCCAGCTGATTTTTTCTGAGAAAGGCCTGAAGCCTGCCCGTTCTGTCCTGTACGATGACGAATGAACCTTTGCCAAAGTCTCGAATGGCCATCAGTCTTCCCGCTATGGAGAATCTCTCGGCTATTTTGCCTAAGGCGTCGCTGTCCATGTTGGCAAAGCGTTCACTGACATATGCCGCCGTAGCTGTTACCCGGACATCATTGGGATACAGTTCAATGCCGTCTGCCTTCAGGGATTCTATCTTTTCCTTTTTTTTCCTCAGCAGTTCGCTGTCTTCCATAAATACCTTATCCAGTTAATATAAACCGAATTTGAGTATATTTTTTTGGGGGATTAGTCAAGCATGATTTAAGATGATTTAAGATGTGCAAGCGCCATGAGACTCCTGAATGATTTCCAAAACAGCCCTCATGTGAGAGCAAGTCCTCTTGGGAGCCATTATTTGAATTAGAACCGAGGTAAAGGGAACAGTGAAGGCAGAATAAGAAGTTACTGCAAGGCGATCATAAACTAACCGTGTTTGTTCACTATTCGGGAAGATTCTCAGCCATGACGGCTTATCTTTCCCAGCTTGATGGCGCAGAATTCGCCGCACATGGTACAGCCCTCTTCTTTTGCGCTTTTACTGGTTTCGAGAAGTCTTTCCGTCTTCTCCGGATCAATGGAAGCCTTCACCTGACCCTGCCAGTCGAATTCCTTTCTGCATCGCGCCATCATGATGTCCTTCTCGAAGGCGCCGGGGATCCCCTTGGCGATGTCTGCAATATGCGCGGCGATCTTTGAGGCGATGACTCCTTCCCTGACATCTTCAAGAGTGGGCAGACGGAGGTGCTCTGAGGGAGTTACGTAACAGAGGAAGTCTGCGCCAAAGGATCCGGCGATCGCCCCGCCAATCGCCGAAGTGATGTGATCATAACCAGGAGCTATGTCCGTGGGCAGTGGTCCCAGGACGTAGAAAGGCGCCCCGTCGCATAAGCTCTTCTGCAGCTGTATATTGGCCTGGATTTCATTGATGGGTACATGACCGGGGCCTTCAATCATGACCTGGACTCCTTCCCCTCTTGCTCTTTTTGCGAGTTCACCCAGGAGAATGAGTTCCTGCACCTGTCCCCTGTCCGTTGCATCGGCGAGGCAGCCCGGCCGCAGACCGTCGCCAAGGCTCAGAACCATGTCATAACGCTTCGCGATTTCCAACAGTATGTCATATCTATCATAGAGGGGGTTTTCTCTGTCATTAAATGACATCCAGTTTCTGATGATGGAGCCGCCTCTGCTGACAATGCCTAAGATGCGTCCTTCCTCCTCTATGCAAGCTACACTTCTCCTCGTCACGCCGCAGTGCACGGTGATGAAGTCAACGCCGTCCTCGCCATTTTGCTCTATAACCCTGAACATGTCTTCAGCAGTCATCTCCAGGATGGCTTTCTTTGCCTCCAGCATCTCGGCGGCGGCCTGGTATATGGGAACCGTCCCTACGGGCACGGTCGATGCCTTAATGATTGCCCGCCTGATCTTCCTGATATCTCCTCCTGTGGAGAGGTCCATGACCGTATCCGCCCCCGCGGCGACTGAAATTTTCACTTTTTTCAGCTCCATGCCCAATTCGACGCGGTCCTGGGACGTACCGATATTGGCATTGATCTTTGTCCTGAGACCCTTGCCTATGGCAAGAGGCGCTATGGCAGTGTGTTTCTTATTGCGGACCACGACGATGGTGCCTTTTTCAACACCGTCACGGATATATTCAGGGGCTACCCCCTCCTGTTTGGCGCACAGCTTCATTTCTTGAGATATAAAACCTTTTCGTGCCCTCATCAATTGAGTCATTTTAGTAACGCTCCTGTTATAAGAACTATATAAACAACACGGGGCATACCCTTTCTGAGGATATGCCCCGAGAGAAATATTAGCAGATTCGGGTTCCTCCGCTGGGATTATCCAGATCAGGTTCTAAGGGTATATTCTCAGCCTTGTCAGCACCCCTGTACAACTAATATCTACTGCATTTTTTTTAGAAAATCAAGCGCAAATTCACGGGTTGCCCAATTTTAGATTGCTAATATCCATAATGTTTTGTATGATCCGGCAACTCATCAGAAAGTCTGCAACGCCAAACGTTACTGTTAATCTGACTAATAGAAAATCAATAACTTAACCAAGGAGATTCTGCCAAAAGTTGTTGTCAATGCCATACGGATTTAGATTCAGTGACAGTAACTTTTGGCGTCTTAGAATTACCCGCTGTTACAGTCCTTGTTTTAAATGAGGAATTCTTCCTGTCATCCATATACTATCAACCTCGATGACGATGTAAAACTTCAAACCCCAATTATTAATATTCTTTCCAAAATAATTGTGCTACAATTTCATGATTAAAATGTTGTGGCACTGTCGGAAAACCCGGCGGTAAAAGGAGAATACAAATCTCAACTTTGAATATCGCGAGAATCTGGTCTGCACGACTTAAAAAATGTTAGCTTAGAGTGCCTCTGTGAGAGTTAATAAAGAGCTGATAAGATGAGCATGGTTATTCAAACAACAATGCGTTGTATGCTGTTAAGGGTACTTCTAGTGGTCATCGCACATGTTGTGCTCGTGTCACCTTTCCCTGCGTTAGCAGCTCTCGGTGGCGACGAAACAACAGTGTCGGCTGACCAAGCTCGCATGAAAGGCGCTCTGAAAAGCACGCCAACCAAGGCGTACACTGTGCATGAGATTAAGGCGCAAACAGGCACTGTTGTGAGAGAATATGTTTCTCCGGATGGAAAGATATTTGCCGTAGTCTGGCAAGGTCCATTTTTACCGGACTTGCGCCAACTCTTCGGTTCGTATTTTGAGCAATTTTCGCAATCAGCTCAAAACCTCAAAAGTGAGCACCCCGGGGTCCGTAGGCGACTCCTGATACAAGAGCCTGGGTTGGTCGTACAAACCGGTGGGCACATGCGGGCGTATTTCGGTAGAGCTTATATACCTGAACTGGTACCACAAGGAGTCCCTATCGAGGAGATACAATGAAGGGTGTCCGTATTTGTAGCATGTTAATCTTAGTATTGTTCGGAGTGTGGACATTGCCTGTAGGGTGCGGAGGTGGTGGAGGAGGTAGTGAAAGTAGTGGCGGAAGCAGCGGAAGCAGCGGAGGGGTTTGCGGAAGTTTAGCCGCGCAGACCATTGCGGCTACCGCCACAAATGTGCAGCCAATTACTGTGAACGGCGGGCCGGAAGGCGTCCCTAATGCTGCGTTTACAAGCGTTAAGATTTGCCTTCACGGCACTACCACGTGCCAGACGATCGCTAATGTATTGGTTGACACTGGTTCATTTGGGCTGAGGCTGTTGTCTTCTGCCCTTACGTCCGGACTATATACGACCCCAACCACCGGCACTACTCTTGGCGAGTGTGTCCAATTCGCAGATGGATCCTACGTTTGGGGACCTTTAGAAACGTTCGATGTGTTCATAGCAGGTGAGACGGCAAGCTCAGTGCCAGTTCACGTTCTTGATCCTAACTTTTATGCGAGTAAGATGCCAAGCGCTTGTTCGAGTGGTGGCGGTCCGGAGGACGATACTCTGGCGACCTTGGGCGCCAATGGAATATTGGGCATAGGACCAATTCAGTATGACTGCGGCAATGATTGCGTAAACGACGCGTTGTTCCCGGTCGGGCAGGTTTATCCGTATTACAACTGCTCTTCTTTGAGCTGCGTAAAAGTGTCCGTGACTCTGACACAACAAGTGCAAAATCCAGTGGCGCTGTTTTCTACGGATAACAATGGCGTCATCGTTGAGCTGCCGGCTGTTTCGGGTCCGGCTGCGAGTCTGAGCGGCTCGCTCGTATTCGGAATCGGTACACAATCAAATAACGGGTTGGGCAGCGCAAACGTGCTTACTCTAAACAGCAATGCGAGCATTAGCACGACTTATAAAGGTACAACCCTGCCTTATAGCTTTATTGACAGCGGCTCTAACGGATATTTTTTCCCAGATTCAACTATACCTAAGGATTCAAGCGAATGGTACATTCCTTCCTCCACATTGAGTCTCTCTGCAATCAACGAGGGAAACAACGGAACGAGCAGCAATGTGTGTTTCAGCGTGGGTAATGCGGACAGTATGCCTAACGATGCCGTTTTAAACACTCTTGCAGGATACGTGTCGCCGTCTTTCGGTTACTTTGACTGGGGATTGCCCTTCTTTTATGGACGCAACGTTTATACATCGATCACAACCGATGGAAATGGGTCGTATTGGGCGTACTAATTAGGGCACGGTTGTAGGACACAAGACGCTATAATCAATTTATCGGGTTTTCACCGTACTGCCTCCCTATTAAAACAAGATTGGCCAATAGTTTGGTTCACTGTTGAAGTGCGAGGACTTGTATATATATTTGAAATCAGCACTTCTAATCGCATAACCGTAAAAAATTACACCATTCCTGTCACCAAGCCAGGCGACCTTGTTTGCCGACCTGGAGTTAAACGAGCAGAGCCCCGGTATGAGCATGCCCACACAGATGGTGAGAAAAATAACCACATAGAATGTGATGCTTCTGTCCCGAAACCACCAGCGGCTAAATTTTATGAACATACGGAATGACATAAAATCCTTCAGATACCTTATATTGTGCTAATAACGATTTGAGAGTTGGATACAGCTCGAAAGACGAATCCATCATTATCTCGATGTTCCCATCAAAATTGCTTTCCCTAATAAGGCCTTTTATTCTGGAATATATGCCCTTGCCTTCCAAAGTGAGAGAATTAACGGCAATGGAAGCATCACCAATAGTAAGCAATCCTTTCACGTTCCTAAATGAGTGCAATGGTAACGCGCTGATCCCAGTGAGCGCCCCTTTCAGCATCGCATTGTCAATTGAAAAAATAATTTCTCCCTTCCTATGGTTTCTCTGAAAATTGAACATGAGGTTGCCGTCACCATACACACCTATTTTTTCAATGATAGGCAGGCCATTTATCTGAATATTCTCTCCATCGATATGCAGAGCCATTCCTCGCTGTTCTTCGGTAATAGTACCGTTAATCGTGCCATGATTTATCTGACCACTAAAATTTAATCGGGGTGTTAGCTCAAGGAGGGAATGTAAATCTGGTGTTACGTTTATATCTTGAATTACAATAATAGGTTTAATTTCCTGGCTTGCCGACGAAGAACTTATTTCTGCACCCGAATATAATACAAGCCCTTGTTCCGCTCTTAAAGTGTAAAAAAGGCCTTTTTTGAAACCTACCAGCTTGATTTTAATGTCACGGCCTTCCAATGATTCCGTAATATAGCCGTTGATCAAAGATTCCGGGATCGCAAGCCATGCGACCCAAAGAAAGAGGAAGAAAACAATCAGCGTAACAGCAATTCTTTTGATATAAGACCCCTTTGACTTATATGTATTAGGCGATACCCTGTCCTATGAATGGATTGTCCTATCGGCTTTGAATTATTTGCTTTCGTTTCTGTCAAGATGACATAGGGGTGGTCGAAACTACACTACTGTATCTGAGGACTGCCGAAGAGTGATACTGCCATTGTGGCGTCAAGCAGTTCAGGATTTTCAAAGGACTTTTTTATAACCACTCTTTTTACGGCTAAAATCATGGGAGCATTTTCAATCTTATAAAACAGGTGAACCAATTCGCTCATGTTCAGCTTTTCCATCTGTATCTCCGCTGACTCTTCACTCATCTGATCCATGATCTTCTTCGTTCCCGTCAATTTAATGGATTTCATTTTCTCCTTGATCCCAAGCGAAAGAGAAATATCTCCTATTGCCTGAGTTATGCTGTTTGTTTTTGTGAGGGTTTTTTTCTGTTCTGTAGCGTTGACACTCGCCCTGAGCGATCTGTATTTTTTGGTTAAGGTGGAAAATTCATGATACTTCGCCGTCAATTCTGATAGTTCTTTTTCTGCTGCCCTATCCCAAAGCAGATTGGGAATGATCAGCATATAGAGCCCGATCAGCACCACCAGAATAACCATCTTTTTGCGGGATGCCCGGTCTTGCCAATAATCGCGGATAAAGGTAAAAAGAGAATCGAATTTCATAATGATTGTCCCTTGGCAATGACGGTAAAAAGAATCTTCCCATGCGCCGACGTCTTAACATCAGAAATAGATACGTCCTGCAGAAATTCAGAAAGTTTCATTTCAATCTTTGAAAGATCATCCATGGAACTGGTCTCCGCCTTCATTTTAATCAAACCCTTTTCAATTTGAATATCAGTATAGACAGTGTGCAACTCCCTTCTCTTTGATAAATCCATTAGAAACTGAAGAGTGGCAATACCCGTTAGTGTGTCGCTCTTTTCTTCAATTTCCCTGATATGAGATTTCAACTGGTTCAGTACATCGATAGTCTTCTTATCGCCCGGGAAAAGGCTGCTATACGAACCACGCATATCACTCGTTATTGTAGCAATCTCTTTTTTTATCATGATTGCCTGGAACATTATACTCGCATGTACGCCAAACGCCAACAGGCAGGCAAGAAGAACCGTTATCCTCAACGCTTTTCCTGTTCTTTCGGCATCCTTCTTATAGGCAAATTGCCCGATTCTGAGATTGATGGTAGGTTTAGCAAGTTCGTTCTCTGCTGCAATGATACGCTGGTTTTGATCCCATTTCTTAATACCGATTAGATGTTCGGCGATTGATGTTTGAAATCCCTCCCAGGCTGGATCTTCCCCGGCTTTGAGAACTGTCTGGAGGTCGATGGATGTGATGACTCGCGGGTCAATGTTCTTACGTGCGAGTTGCGTAAGAATATGACTAAGGACATCCTTCCTGACGTAAGCCACAAGAGCTTCGACGGAAGAGTCATCACCACCCATAATGATACTATCAAAAATAATCTCTTCAGGGCCGCTTATGATGTAATTATCCAGTTCAAGAGGAATGGCTTTCGTTATTTTTTCTCTATCTGAGAATGGGAAATTCAAGATTCTGAAATCCAGGACGGAGGCGGGCACACTTACATAAAACTCATCTATATCCATCCAATTATTCTGCGACACATAGTCCAGGGTTGTTTCATAGGTATATCCATCCCCGGTGATCTTAAAGAGATGGATAAGGGATTGATCGTCCTCATACTGTTTAGTCTCTTGAGACGAAGGGTGCGGCCCGCACATGGGACTATTCGTATGGATATCAATGACACCTACTTTTTTCACTACGTCTCCTGCCAGTACCTGACTGTGAAGCCTTCCCCATTATTTTCTACGATGCATTCAATAATCCGCTTTAACCGGTCTTGTGATGCCTCGGAGGTGATGCGATAGTTTGAAGCCTTTACCGCAATCTTACCCATAAGGGACTGCCCCAATGGTCCTTCAAAACCCGCTACCTTGACTATGTCACTGATCTTCTGAAAAGGTTCGACAGATCTATAATTAACGACCCTTTCGGCAAGAACACTGGTCATTGTATCGTCTAAAGCCATCAACACAGGTGCGGAAGCGGTATTGATGTTGATGATGTTTGCATATACGGCACGAACGCCGTAAACTGTTACAAACGGGACCAATTTCTCACACGCCTTGGAATCCGCGATTAACCAAAGTTCATCAACACTGCTCATATAGGCATTCTTTGCGCTTACTTCCAAAATGCCGGGTCCCATCTTTCTATTACGGTTTATCCAGTCGGCAATCTTGTCCGCAATTTGTTCATCAAGTTCCAGTTGTACAAGCAGTCTTTTGAAGGATTCGTAGGCCGCATTGTTCAAAGTGCCATTGGGTAAAACTAGTGAGTTGAGGTTGAATTTTGCGTTTTCATCTTCAACCTTAACCATCACATTACCTTCAAAATTCTCCAGCACATTAGGAACGGGTACTGAAACAGTCCCGGGGTAGGTGTATGAGTAGCGTTCATAATTATCTGATGCCTCTTTTATCGTAAGGTTTATTCCTGACCTGGCAGCAAGGGACAGGCTCTGGAGATCTCTCCAGTTGTACAGGGAGGCATTTGCTGTATACGTCGCACTGGCAAATTCGACCACCATGGCCGTCATTATCGCCATGATCATCAGTACGATTACAAGTGCCATTCCCCTCTGAGGCCCGTTCATATGGCTGTTCCAATCCTCACCTTGGCCGTTTCAAAGATGGAATAAGGTATGGCATCCTTGTCTTCTCCCTCTCTCTTTTTCATACGTATGGTCAATATTATCTTCACCTCCTCGGGTGCAATCTTTGAGAGCGAGCTGTCCCATGTTTTTACCCATGCATTCTGGTACTTCGCTTGCAGTGTGAAGGTTTCTATGTCTTCCAACAGATCCATCCTGTTGTTTTCGGCTGACTGAGACAATGCCGATACCATACTCTTCGTGATTACCAGGATGCCGTTTCTTTCCTCAACGGCATAGTTGATATTTGCAAGTCCTTTAATTAAAGGGGATGACGAAGTCACGGTGAGAGATGACGCCTGCCGTCCATAAAAATCCCTGTCATCAATTTTAAAGACACAATAAGAATTATCCTTTGAATAAAAAGCAGATTCAATCTCCCTTTTTAAAGTGTCAACGAAGGCACGGGACTCCTGGAGCTTTACACGAGATTGATCCACGTTGAACAACGCCCTGTTGGCTAAGATAAAAGTGCTATAAAGCGCAATAAGTACCATGGCAATGATCGCAATGGAAACAAGGACCTCGATCAGGGTAAAGCCTTTATCTCTCCCTTGTATCCATCCCCTTTTTATACAATACTTTAAAATTCTCATTTTTGTTTCCGAACCAACTCGGATAAAGTTATACTTTCCTTTTCATTGCCAACAACGACTATAATTTCAGACATCCCGTTAAAAGGTGAATCCTTGACCTTCGTTTCATAATTCAGCGTATCATAGGGCTCCGGAAAACGGCCCCTGTTTTCCTGGGGATTTTCCTCCATTTCCTCGATCTTTTCCTTCGCAAGATTTGTAATGTTCGTTACAGTAAACTGCCTTTCAGTTATTCCCAGGTTATAGCTTAGGGTGTATAGCAAGGTAATTAGTAGCCCCCCAACAATAGCGAGGCTGATCATAACCTCCAGAAGAGTAAAGCCCGTTTTCTGCCTTTTAATAATGGATTGCCACCTCGCAGAAGCTTCTCGCAATGACATTACGAAGATCCTAAATTCCCTCATTTGCCAATACCTTCACCCTACCGCTTAGGGCGTTAAAGACAATTGCCATGGACGATTCAATACCAGTTAAATGAATCGAGAAATTCTCTCCCGCCCCTACTGGACTCAAGAAAACCGCCACTTCACCACTGGAGACATTCCCCTTCGCTTGCGTTGTAATATGGGACAGAGTGTCAATTCTTTCCATTTTTTCGCCGTCAGGTCCTTTGTAGTGCATTGTCTTTTCATTAAAATTTATGTTTACGGCATAGGTTTCTTTTGTGGATATGGCGCTGTCATTGAGATATCTCAGGATCGACGCAATATGACCGGCTTCAGACTTTAGCTTCCCATCCTTTTGAAGTGTAAAGGTTGGGAAAGAGACGGCAAGAACAAGTGAGACAATAAAAATAACGACAATTAGTTCTAAGAGGGTAAATGCTTTATTATTGCATATCCCAATTTTTAATGTCGGCATTTTTGCCCTCTCCGCCCTCTTTGCCATCGGCTCCATAACTGATAATATCGAAATCCCCATGTAGCCCGGGACACAGATATATATAGGGATTGCCCCATGGGTCCAATGGGATCTTCTTCTGCTCCAAATAGCCGCCGTCGCGGTATTTGGTCGGCATCTGCCCCACAGTCGGTTTCTCGATCAGGGCATCTAAACCCTGCTGGGTATCGGGATAAAAGCCATTATCGAGCTTGAATAATTTCAAGGCCATCTCGAAGTTTTTTATCTGAAGCTTGGCATCTGTGATACGGGCATCATCCGTACGCCCGATAATCTTTGGCGCTACCAAAGCAACTAATATGCTCAGGATGAAAACAACGACGATGATTTCAAGCAGGGTGAAACCTTCTTGGCGAGAATACACATTTTTCATGCTTTTTCTCCTGTTTTTATTTCATAAGACAGGCGAAACGCTTGTCTTATGCCCTCTACTTCACCAACTCATTTAATTGGAAGATAGGCAGCAATACTGCCAGTACAATAAAACAAACTATAAGGGCCATAAATATTATCATCACCGGCTCGAAGATCGAGACGCTTCTGTCAACTTTCCTAATAAACTCTTCTTCGTAGGATGAAGCTGCCTTTTTCAGTGTTTCAGCCAGTTTCCCCGTCTTTTCACCGGTCGCTACAAGCTGCACAAATACGGATGGAAAACCTTTCAGTGATGATGCAATCGTTTGCCCCTCTGCAACTTTTTCTCCTGCATAAAAAATGTTGGCTTCCAAGGCCCTGTTCCCTATAGCAGCTGCTGACAGCTTGAGTGCTGCTAACACCGGCAGTCCGCCGCTGATGAGAACCTCCATGGATCGTGCAAATCTTGCATAATAGAGACTCTGTACAATGCCACCCGGCAGCTTGAGGATAAGCCTGTCTACCCTTTCCCTGTTTTTACTAATGTATTTCCTCACGGACATGACGATGACAACCAAAATACCAATTATGGCCCACCAGTATTTCGCAAAGGCATTGCTTATCGATATGAGGATTATCGTTATAAATGGGAGTGTACTTTTCGTATCTGCAAATATCCTGACAAGCTTAGGTATGACAAAGGCAAAGAGAAATGAGAGGATTATTATACTTACCCCCGCCATCAGAATGGGGTAAATCATGGATGAGCGTATCTTTGATCTCACAACACTTTGATGTTCAAGGAAATCGGCAAGCTTGACAAGGACTATGTCTAACGCCCCGCTTGCCTCACCAGCCTGTATCATATGAATGTAGTAGCCGGAAAAAATATGACCATACTCCTGCAATGCCTTGTAGAAACTTGCACCACCTGAGAGCTGCTCTTTTGTTGCTATTAAAATCTCCCGGTAATATCCCTGATACTCATCGGAAAGACTCTGCAGAGCCTCCATTAAAGGCACGCCGGAGGAAATGAGGATGGAAAGCTGACGTGTCATATTTGGCAGAAATGTTTCATCTCTTCCCCGGAATATCCCTTTTTTTCTCTTCCTAGCAGATTCAACGACATCCGTGGGCAGGACTTTTCTTGCCTTAACCTGAGAGATCGCGTCACGCATTCCCGGAGCCTCGATGGAGCCTCGTACCTCTGTGCCATCTGCGGCATAACCTTTATACTTAAATATCGGCATAATCCATCTGCGTCACTCGTAAAATTTCCTGAAGAGTCGTAACCCCGCGTATGACATTACCGAGACCATCTGCGAAGAGGGTTTTCATGCCCTTTTCAACAGCATAATTTTTTATATCCTGCGCACTGACTCTATCCGATATCATCTGCCTGATATCACCATCAACAACCAGGAGTTCATATATCCCCGTCCTACCCAAGTATCCACTTTCTCTGCAATTTGGACATCCTTTCCCCCTGTATAACATTGACACGTTGGCGGGAAGATATACCAACTCTGCGCCTGGTGCCTTGTATTCCTCCCTGCAGTGCGGACAGAGCGTCCTGACAAGCCTCTGTGCAAGGACGGCAGAGAGGGACGATGCGACGAGGAAGGGCTCTACACCCATATCGACCAACCGTATCACGGCAGAAGACGCATCAATGGTGTGTAAAGTACTCAGGACAAGGTGACCTGTCAGAGAGGCCTGAATGGCGATCTCTGCTGTTTCATAATCCCTTATCTCACCAACCATGATGATATCAGGATCCTGCCTCAATATGGATCGCAGACCGGATGCAAATGAAAGTCCAATTTTGGGATTGACATGTATCTGCCCGATGCCCTTAAGTTGGTATTCGACGGGGTCTTCTATGGTGACGATGTTTTTCTCTTCTGTGTAAATCCGGTTCAGTGCCGCGTAGAGAGTCGTTGTCTTACCACTCCCCGTGGGACCCGTGACGAGAATAATACCGCTTGTCCTTGCTAAAAGAGCCTCAAAGGACGCCCTTTCACTTTCATCAAATCCCATTTCAGAAAGGCCTATCAGGCCCTGCTTTCTATGCAACAACCTAAGGACGGCCCGTTCGCCGAAAACGGTTGGAATGGTTGATACTCTCAGGTCGATATCCTCCCCCCCGATGAGAAGCCGTATACGGCCATCCTGGGGAAGTCTCTTCTCGGCAATATCCAGACTGGCCATGATCTTCACCCTGCTTATCAGAGCATCCTGAATGATCTTCGGAGGGCTCAAGACCTTGTGCAGAATACCATCAACCCGCATGCGAACCTCAAGCTCCTTTTCATACGGCTCAATGTGGATATCGCTGGCCCTTTCCTTGGCGGCTTGCTGGAAAAGGGCGTTAAGGAGCCTTATGATCGGTGCATCTTCAATCAGTTCAAGAAGATCCTTTGGTTTTTCAAATTCGGTGGCAACGGATGAGAGATCATCACCTGATATGTTGTCCATAACTTCCGCAGCAGTTCCTATCTGACCATAAAAACGGCTTATGGCATCGACCAGAATCGCCTTCCCCACTTTCAGCGGACGCGGCTTCAGATCATATTTTTTTGCAAGTTCAGAAACGGCAAAGACTCCCCTGTCATCTGCAACGGCTGCTAAAAGATAACCCCCCAGCTTCTTCAGCGGAAGGATAAGATTATTCCTGGAGAATGAGAACGGGATTTCTTGCACCAGAGAAATATCTACATCATCATCCTTGATGGTTTCTACCAGTTCCATATCTCCTTCAATAATCCCCTATTGGTTCGTTTAGTTACCATGTCCAATATTGATCGTGTCATTTATCATTTCCCATCATCAGTAAATGACACACCAGACATAATGGCTGACAGTTAAA
>PLMX01000080.1 GCA_003142635.1 Syntrophaceae bacterium
TCGATCATGACGATGGCGTCATCCACCACGAAGCCCGTCGCAATTGTGAGGGCCATGAGCGTCAGGTTGTTCAGGCTGAACCCCAGAAGATACATGATCCCGAAGGTACCGACTAAAGAAAGTGGGACAGCAACGCTCGGGATGAATGTCGCCGACAGGGTGCGAAGGAACAGAAAGATGACCATTACGACCAAAGCCACTGCCAGCATTAATTCGAACTCTACGTCGTGCACGGAGGCGCGGATTGTTGTCGTGCGGTCCGTAAGTATGGAAACCTGAACGGCGGAAGGCAGGGAACTCTGCAATTGCGGCAGCAGATTCTTGACGCGGTCGACAACCTCGATGACATTCGAGCCCGGTTGCCGCTGTATATTGACGATCACCGCAGGAGCATCATTCATCCATGCCGCGAGCTTTACGTTTTCCGCATCGTCGATGGCATCGGCAACATCGGAAAGTACCACAGGGGCATTATTGCGATAGGCAACTACCAGAGGTCTGTACTCTTTGCTCGACAGGAGCTGGTCGTTAGCGCCGATAATGGAAGACTGCCGCGGCCCGTCAAAGCTCCCCTTCGCCTGATTTACATTGGCTGCGGCTATCACCGCGCGCAGATCCTCTAAAGTCAGTCCATAGGCCGCCAAGGCGGTAGGGTTTGCCTGAATTCTGACAGCCGGTCTTTGCCCGCCGCTGATGCTGACAAGCCCCACACCGGATAGCTGCGAGATCTTTTGGGCGAGACGTGTATCCGCAAGGTCCTCCACCTGCGGGAGAGGCAGTGTATTGGAAGTCAGGGCCAGAGTGAGTATCGGCGCATCAGCCGGATTAACCTTGCTGTAGACTGGCGGGTTCGGAAGGTCCCTCGGAAGGAAGGTGGCGGCCGCATTGATAGCCGCCTGCACCTGCTGTTCGGCAACGTCCAGACTGAGGTCAAGGGTGAACTGAAGTATAATGACCGAACTGCCGCCGGAACTCGTTGACGTCATCTGTTTGAGGCCAGGCATCTGGCCGAACTGACGCTCGAGGGGAGATGTTATGGATGAAGCGATGACATCGGGACTCGCACCGGGATAAAAGGTGAATACCTGGATGGTTGGATAATCCACCTGTGGCAAGGCGGAGACAGGCAATAGGCGGTATGCGACGAGGCCGACCAGTAGAATAGCGACCATCAGCAGGGTAGTCGCGACAGGCCTCAGGATAAAAGTGCGCGAAGGGTTCATCACTTACCTTTGCCGGAGCTGTTGGCGCCTTGACCCTGCAACTCGACCTTGTTGCCCTCCCGCAGTCTGTCCGCCCCTTCGACCACCACGAGCTCACCCGGCGACAGCCCCTCGTCGATAGAAACGTTATCACCCTCGGCAGGACCGACTTTAACCGCACGCACCGCCGCGGTCAGTTCCGGAGTCACCACGTAAACAAATGTCCCGCGGGTGCTCTGTTGTAAGGCGGCTGTGGGCACCACGGTAGTTCCCTTCTTAACGCCGAGAAGCAGGCGTGCATTGACAAACTGGTTCGCGAAGAGCTCATTTTCCTTATTGGGAAACAGCGCCTTGAGCCGGACTGTGCCGGTAGTCGGATCAATCTGGTTGTCAATCGTCAGCAGGTATCCCTCGGCGACCTTCTTTGTCTGCTCCCGGTTGAGTGCGATAACAGGCATGCGCTCCCCGGACTTGAGCTTAGCGAGCACCGGGGGAAGGTTGTCTTCGGCAATCGTGAAGATGACGGTTATGGGTTGCAGCTGTGTGATGACGGCGAGACCGTTCGCATCGGTCGCGTGCACGATGTTGCCCGGATCAACGAGACGCAGCCCGATTCTGCCGCTGATGGGAGAGGTGATGCGCGAGTAAACTATCTGCAGCTTAGCATTGTCGATCTGGCCCTGGTCGAGTTTGACGGTTCCTTCCAGCTGCTTCACTAAGGACTTCTGTGTGTCATACTGCTGCTTGGCGATAGAATCCTCCGCAGCGAGATCATGGTAGCGCTGAAGGTCGAGCCGCGCATTTGCGAGAAGCGCCTGATCACGGGCCATCTGTCCCAGGACTTGGGTAAGTTGTGCTTCAAACGGGCGCGGGTCGATCTCCGCAAGGAGAGCGCCTTTCTCCACGATCTGTCCCTCCTTGAACAAGACCTTCATCAGCTGCCCGTCGACACGGCTCTTCACGGTCACCGTATTGAGCGGCGTGACCGAGCCAAGTCCGGTGAGATAAATATTGATGTCGCCCTTTGCCGCAGTCGCCGTGACAACCGGCATAGCGCGCGCCGAAGGCGCAGTCACTTGTTTACGTGCGATAGACGGCATCCGGCCGGAGTAGGCAAGGTAAGCGTAAACCACGGCGGCAAGGAGACAGGCAAGCAGCAGCCAGAGCCCCCTGCGTCCGGAGAAGACATGGAGAATTTTTTTGACTGGGGTACTCTTTTCCGCTTCCGTATCAACCATCGCGTGATAACCTCTCGGAGTCTGTATTTTTCTATCAAGTCCCTGCAGGCGGACTGAAACAATCTAAAAGCGACAAGCTGCCGTTTATCCAGGGAAAGGGAATTAAGAAAAGGACGATGCTCTATCGTACCCTTGTCCCCAATCCATCTTTGTTGCAAGAAAGAGAAAAGTCAAAGAGTTCCGTAAATAGTTAACATCTTGAAGATATAATTATCAAGAAAAATTGTATGTTGTTATCTTTCGGCGCCACCGCTATTTTCTTCCCGTCGGTACGCCAGATATCTCGTCGAAGGAGCTCAGTCTCTCTTTGCGACGCGCCAAAAAGCTGAGAAGAAGATTATAAGACTCCATCACAGGAGAGTCCGGTTTTCCCAAAAACTCCTGCTCTTCCGCATGGGAATTTTACGCGACTTTCATCCGCGCCTGATTGTCCCAGAAATTGCCGGCATAAATTGTTCAGTGCAACACGGGCCACAGGCGGACGGCGGCAAGGACATTGACTGCCTTGTCGTGCCCTTATCTCCTTCTTGGCAAAGTGCCTGTTGTTGAATTCAGCAAGAAATATACCGGCAAGAATCATGAACGGCAAATATGCTAAATAAAAACAATTTTCTGTAATTGACGGTGGGTTGATCCCTGCGAAAGTGGATAAAAAATATGCGGCTACGGTATCCAGTAGACTAAAGAGTATCCAGGGCGATTGTTCAATTAACATCCTCGAGCAAAGGCGAAGGTTTTACGCTTGCCGGCCTCTCGAAAGGGCATGATCGCGAGTGAAACCCGGATACGTCATCATCAATGTTCTTGTAACGCCTGTCATCCTCGCAGTAGTTTTGCGCGGGAATCCAGATGTAGGCCGATTATTAAAGGCTGGATACCCGATAAAGGGATCCGCGTATGACAAAAGCATCTTGATCGATTTGTGCTTGCATTAACAAATGGTATAATTTAAATAATCCAACTACATCTCAAGACGCGTGAGGGAAATTCCATGAAAACACGTTTCACGAGTATCCTGCTTGTCTCATTTATCACAATCGCGTGCCTGACTTTTATGCTGCCCGCTGCAATCCCCGCTGCGGACACGATCAAGCTGGGTGTCGCCGTGCCGCTGAGCGGCGATATCGCTTCCTACGGAATCCCCAGCGCCAGGGCGGCGGAACTCGTGGCAAAGGACATCAATGCAAAAGGAGGCATCCTCGGCAGGAAAGTGGAGGTTCTCGCCGAGGACGACGTCTGTAAACCAGAGGTCGCCACAAACGCCGCAACAAAACTTGTTTCCAAAGGCGTCAATGTAGTTCTCGGACATATCTGCAGCGGCGCCACCAAGGCGGCCCTCGGCATTTACAAAGAAGGTCATGTAATCGCGATGTCGCCTTCGGCTACAAATACGGAGCTGACATTAAGCGGCAAGTATCCCAACTTTTACCGGACAATCGGTTACGACAAGAACCAGGCAAAGCTCGCCGTAGATTTCGCCGTCAAGAATCTCCAGCTGAAAAAGATAGCGGTCTTGCATGACAAGGGAGACTACGGCAAGGGATTCGCGGAAGAAGCGAAGAAAGATATCGAGGATTCGAAGAAAGCTGCTGTCGTACTCTTTGAGGGAATAACCCAGGGCGCTGTCGACTATTCCGCGGTAGTTCAAAAAATAAAGCAATCCGGTGCGGAAGCCGTAATATACGGCGGTTATCACCCGGAGGCCGCCTCGATAGTGACGCAGATGCGCAAGAAGGGTTTGAAGACCCTTCTAATCTCCGACGATGGCGTCAAGGACAACACTTTTATCAAGGTGGCCGGAAGATATGCCGAAGGGGTCTATGCAACGAGTCATAAGGATACTTCTAAAAATCCTCTCGCCATCGCCGCCATAGAGGCGCATCGAAAAGCATACGGATCCGAACCCGGCGCCTTTTTCCTGAACGGCTACGCAGGCGCGCAGGCGCTTCTCTTCGCCATTAAGAATGCCGGCTCCACAGATTACGAAAAGATAAGAAAGGCCCTCCGCACATATTATGTGGACACCCCTCTCGGAAAAATTAAATTTGACAATAAGGGAGATGCCATAGGCGTTGGATTTTCCGTGTACCAGGTCAGGAACGGGGCCTATGTGGAAGTAAAATAGATTCGTTTTTCTGAGGAGCCACACCGTCATAAAGCTTTTTACCGATATCGCACAAATAAGCCCTTCCCTCAATCCCTCCCGCCAGGAGACGAAGTCCAGGAAGCTTAAGCCCACAGTCTTTGCCCGTTGCGGGAGAAAGAAATTGAATTTTGAAACGCTCCGACAGTGAAAGAAAAAAGGGGAATGTATGATAGTGACAGCAGACAAAGGTGCGAGAAGAAGTTTTCTCGGCGTAGATTTTCTGGTTCTATCCCATGGGCCGGATACTATGATAACAAAAATGCTTTACAAAAAGGAGGATAATGTCCCCTTTCATAAGCATCCGAATGAACAGAGCGGATACGTGATATCAGGGAAATACAGAATCCGCTTTGGTGCTCACGATCAGATTATAGGACCGGGAGATACATATTCGATCCCCAAGAACGTTGAACACAGGATAGAAATAATCGAACCCGGTCACGTTTTGGATTTCTTCTCTCCGCCAAGGGCAGATTATTTGTAACTTCTGAAAGCCCGCTTAGTCGAGTCGGAAGACATTGTCATTCACGGCGTATTAAGATGGATTATTTTCTTGAACTTCTTATCGGCGGGCTCACGCGCGGCAGCATCTATGCCCTCATTGCCCTCGGCTACACCATGGTCTACGGCATCATTGAGCTGATAAATTTTGCCCATGGTGAGATCTACATGATCGGCGCCTTTACAGCCCTGATTGTTGCCGGCGTCCTCGCCATGTCGGGGATGAGCGGTCTTTCCGTCCTGATCCTTGCGTCTGTTGTCGCTGTAATCTACTCCGCCGCCTACGGCTTCACCGTAGAGAAAGTCGCCTACAAGCCCCTCCGCCATGCATCCCGTCTTTCGCCTCTGATCAGCGCCATCGGCATGTCCATCTTTCTTCAGAATTACGTCCTTGTGGCCCAGACCTCAGACTTTCTCCCATTCCCGAATCTATTGCCCGATCTCCCATTCTTGGCGAATTACGTGGGTTTCATAGGCTCAACGGAATTTATCATTATTGGAACTACCGCAGTGATCATGGTACTCCTGACGCTGCTCATCAAATTCACGAGAATGGGGAAAGCCATGCGGGCTACGGCACAGGACAGGAACATGGCCATGCTCGTGGGCGTTAACGTCAACCGCGTAATCTCGAACACCTTCATTATAGGCTCGGCACTGGCCGCCATAGGAGGGGTCTTGATCGCGTCCCACGTCGGAAGGATCAACTTTTACATCGGATTTCTTGCGGGGATCAAGGCCTTTACTGCCGCGGTTCTCGGAGGGATCGGCAGCATTCCCGGCGCGGTTCTCGGCGCCCTGGTGCTGGGTTGCACGGAGAGTTTCGCCACGGGTTATGTATCCAGCGATTACGAAGATGTGTTTGCCTTTGTCCTTCTTATCGTTATTTTGATTATCAAGCCCTCAGGGCTCTTAGGCCATAAACCAACGCAGAAGGTATGAGTACGTTGAACTACACAAAATACATGGAAGGCATGAAACAAGCCGTCGTAGTGTCGTTATGGTTTATGTTTCTCACCTTCCCCATCATGGTAATACGGGTCAATACCATCGAGAACATCATCGAATGGCGCTGGATGAACATGCTTTATATCGGCGCCGGCAGTTTTATCCTTTCCTTTGTCTGGCGCAAGATGTCAGGAAGGGGCATATCCGCAAGGAAGGAGAGCATCGGTGCGCAGGGAGGACGCAAGTTTTACCTGCAACGCCTCGTGAGCGAGAAGAGGCTGTCTCTTCCCGCGCTCGGAATTGTGGCGGTTATCGCTCTTTTCTTCCCCTTTGTCTCATCCATCTACCAGACGAATATAATGACCACCGCCCTCATGTATGTCGTCCTGGGCCTCGGTCTTAATATCGTCGTGGGCCAAGCGGGACTTTTGAATCTGGGCTACGTAGCCTTCTATGCAGCAGGCGCCTATACGTATGCGCTTCTTTATCACCATTTCGGAGTCGGTTTCTGGCTTGCCTTGCCCTTGGGCGCCCTTGCAGCTACTGTCCTGGGCGTCCTCCTCGCTCTGCCGGTGCTCCGGCTTCAGGGCGATTATCTGGCTATCGTAACCTTAGGCTTCGGTGAAATCACCAGACTGGTCCTGGAAAACTGGAACGAGTTCTCCTACGGCCCGAGCGGCATCTCCGGGATACCGCGGCCCGGCCTCTTCGGCATGGAGATGGACATGCACGAGGCTACAGTATACCTCTATTTTCTCATGATACTCCTTTGCATCATCACAATCTTTGTCGTGAACCGCCTGCAGGATTCGCGGATAGGGCGGGCGCTCCTTGCCCTCAGGGAGGACGAAATCGCCTGCCAGGCCATGGGTATTAATAAGACCATGGTCAAACTGACTGCCTTCGCGTTGGGCTCTACCTGGGCCGGCCTTGTCGGCGTCATCTTCGCGGCAAAGACCACCTTCGTCAACCCGGCAAGCTTCACCTTTCTCGAATCGGCCATGATCCTCTCCATTGTCGTTCTCGGCGGAACCGGTTCTATCATCGGCATCATCATCGGCGCCCTCCTTCTCATATTGCTCCCGGAATACCTCCGTGCCTTCGGCGATTACCGGATGCTGCTCTTCGGAATCATCATGGTGATCATGATGATCTTCCGTCCCCAGGGGATTGTCACGGGCGTCCGCAAGACCTACGAATTTCACACGGAGGAAAAATAAAAAGTGTATTTAATTTTTATCGTCAGCCCCCTGCATCCGGTAGCCAGAAAATAAATTATGAACCCTATACTTGAAGCAAAAAATCTCAGCATGAATTTCGGTGGTTTGAAGGCGTTGGACCGAGTTGACATCGATGTCCTGCCCGGACAGATTACCGCCCTTATCGGACCCAACGGCGCGGGCAAGACAACTTTCTTCAATTGCATCACCGGCATCTACTCTCCCACAGGGGGCGACATCTTCATTACCCCTTCGGGCGGCGGCCGGAAGAAGATCACCGGTATCAATATTCACAAGGTGACGGAAAACGGCGTGGCCAGGACGTTTCAGAATATACGGATATTCCCTGACATGACCGTTCTGGAAAATGTCATGATCGGCCGTCACTGCCGCACAGAGGCCGGCGTCCTCGGCGCCATCCTCAGGGACAAGGGCACAATGACGGAAGAAAAAGCCATTGTTGCGAGAAGCTATGAAATCCTGAAAAAGATCGGCATCACGGAGCATGTGAATCTGCTGGCGAGAAACCTCCCGTACGGCGCCCAGCGGCGGCTGGAGATCGCAAGGGCCTTGGCAACCGATCCCTTTCTGCTCCTCCTCGACGAGCCCGCCGCCGGCATGAATCCACAGGAAACAAGAGACCTGGAAGCGCTGATTATCAGCATCCGCGATGAATGGGAGATTTCCGTCTTTCTCATTGAGCACGATATGAGGCTGGTCATGGGGCTTTCGGACTCCGTTTACGTCATGGACTACGGCGAGATGCTCGCCCGCGGGACGCCGCAGGAAATCAGACAGAATCCGGAAGTGATAAAGGCATATTTGGGGGAAGACGTCAGTGCTTAGGCTCCATAACGTCCAGACTTTTCACGGCAACGTCCAGGTATTGAAAGACCTCTCCATAGAAGTATCCGAAGGAGAAATCATCACCCTGATAGGCGCGAACGGCGCCGGCAAGACAACCACCCTCATGTCCATCTCCGGCATAGTGCCTCCGAGGGCAGGCGAAATTCTGTTTGACGGCAAACCGATCCAGAACGTGAGTCCGGATGATATAGTTGCATCGGGAATTTCTCTCGTGCCGGAAGGCCGCCGCATATTTCCCCGCCTGACTGTCATGGAAAATCTGGACATGGGGGCATTTCTCAGGAGAGATAACGCGGAAATAAAAAAAGACGTGAATCACATCTTCGAACTCTTTCCCATCCTCGCGGAAAGACGCCATCAACAAGGCGGCACATTGAGCGGCGGAGAGCAGCAGATGCTGGCCATCTCGCGGGCGCTCATGGCAAGGCCGCGCCTGCTCCTTCTCGACGAGCCTTCTTTGGGTCTCGGCCCAATTTTCGTCAAACTGATTTTTGACATTATCAGGAAGATCAATACGGAAAGCAGGACGACGATTTTCCTCGTGGAACAGAACGCCCACATGGCGCTCAAGGTAGCCCACCGCGGCTACGTCATGGAAAACGGCCGCATCACTCTCGAAGGTTCCGCCGATACCCTTCTCCATAACGAAGACGTGAAGAAGGCCTATCTGGGAATATGATACGGAGACCTATTTTAGCTTCTTTTCTATCTCTTTCCAATTCTCTACGACTTCCGCGTCCTCCATGGAATCAAAACTGAAGGCAAGCGGTTTGTACATCCGTGCGGATTCAATTACGTCTGGCCCGCCAATTATCGCCTTGATCTGCAAACCCCTTTCTTTGATTTCCCTGAATACTTCGCCCTGACCCCAGGGGAGCACAGGCGCAACAGGGAAATTGTTTTTCTTCAGCCATGATCTCACAGATTCCACACTCAAAAGACCTTTTATGAGATAGACGATGGGAAATCTCTTATTGATTCTTGTTACGGCTTTACTGCTTCCTGATTTCTCCGCTTCGAACGGCCCTTCCAGCAAAGAGCCCCCGACATCGATAAAGACGATCCGCGTTTTTTTCTCTAAGGCCAGGAGTATTCCGCTGTCCTTGTCTTCGCCGGATTTCACGTTTATTTTGTAGAGGCCTGTTCTTGCCGGGATGAATCCTTTGACGGCAAATCCATCTCTCCCGGAAAGGTTCTTTCCGATAGACCTCCCATCGACGATGAATTCCACAACCTCACCGCCTCTGCTGAGAAGCGTTCCCCTCGTCTCGGCTCTGAGCATGATTTCATGGCCCTTCAGAGCCACGTCATCATAGACAAAGACCCGCGCTAACGCCACATCCGGACATATAGCGAAAAGGACAGCAGACAAAATAAAAGTTAAGAATATTCTCATACGGTACCTTAGCTCAGAAAAGCGGTTTGACGTTTGGTCCGACCCGATTGAATACGTTATGTGATTTTAATCGTTCTTTTTCTTAATCATTTTCCCAGTGACATAGCCGCACAACCCAAAGAACAGAATAGATAGTGTTCCCATGAACCAATCTTTCGGTGATGTAGTTATTATAAACATCCCAGCAATTACGAATAAAAGAGACAATATTTCAATAATCCAGAGAGTCGTTAAATTGTGAGATCGAGCTGCGTTGGTCGTGCTTTCGTCGAGAGTAAGCTTCTCAGCGGAAACAGTGAAGTCTTTAGTCAATTTTCTAATCCAGATTGCATAAGTGCACAAATAGAGCGGTAACGCAAAAAATATAACTACCCACCACTTGAAGAATATTGTTATTGCAAGAGCCACCGGCAAAGAAATTTGCATGTATTTCTTTATGAGACTTCGGAAATCTGCTTTTCTATTGTCCGGCAGGATATACCCCTTACCGCCCAGTATTCCCCAAGGGTAGAAAAGCGTTTTGCCTTCTTTGTCTGTCTTGAAATAGCTATCTGTAATGCCTTCGAAATACCCCATATTCACCTCTTACAGACTATTGATTTAATTTTTATATTAGATAATGCAGGTTCAGGCAAGGTGAAATTGGGAAGGGGATTGACAATGATCGATTTCTGTAATAGCATTTCCTGTCTATATTATTTGATTATGAAACAATTAATTGTAAGAAATATAATTGAGCCTAACGGCAGCAAGAAAGGCAGATGCCTTGCCTGCGGCGCTACGCTGAAGACAGCCAGGCGTAAATACTGCTCCATGGAATGCCGGAAACGTCTCCTTTACAAGTTGGATGTAAGGACGGGCCTGATAAGAGCCCTGAACGCAAAGTACGCAACATTCTATTTTTCCGAAGTCATGATAATAATGGACATGCTCCCTTACGGATCTGAGCAGATATTCAGCTTCTTCTATCCGCGCTCTCCCGGAAGCAAACCTGCCGAAGACTTCAGCAGGATGGCCGACATGCTGGGAAATATCTGGTGGAATGAAAGAAAGCGGACAAACAAGAGATACCTTGCGTCATTCCATCTTCTCGGAAAAGCTGTCAAGACTGGCGCGCCGTTAATTTCTGTTAAACCGTCGATGGTAAAAGTCCCTTCCATTAAGGCGGTGCACTTATCTCATCTTAAACTTGATAAAGCCCAATTGAACGCGGCGGAACTGCAAAAAAGCGTAAAAGAAGCATATCGCAGGCAGGCGAAGGTACATCATCCTGATCTCGGAGGCGATGCGGCGACGTTCAGAAAACTCAACCAGGCCTACAGAGAGCTGACCTCATGGGCCAGGAGACCCTCCTTCACCAAACGCCGTGGATTCCCTGATAAGTGGTTTTACGATGGGCGCACGAACAAATGGGTGCAGCCGATACCCTCGCAAATGCAAAGGTGACGCCCTCGTGAAAAAACATGCCCCTGGTCTTTCAAACTGCGGATGACAGAAAGTGATGTCACCCCGTGTCATGGTTTTTTCTTTCCTTGATCCGGCATTAAAGTTTTTTCACCAAAGAGCCGATATAAGTATACCATTATTGCTTGGAGGTGAAAGCATGTCCGACGCATTTAATACAGCCCTCTCCGCCCTCGGTTCCCTTTCCCGAAAAATGGATATCACAGCCAGCAATATAGCTAACGTAAATACGAATGGCTTCAAGAAGAGCCTCGCAGAATTCGAGGACGTCTACCCTTCAGGCGTCAAGGTTTCCATAAGCCAAGTCGACACGCCGGGCGATGCATTGCCTCCTGATGAAAAAGGCAAAGAGCAGGAATCATCGAACGTTAACCTAGCTGAGGAACTTATAAATCTGATCACAACCCAGCATGCCTTCGCCGCAAATATCAAGACCATCACAACGGAAGACGACATGAGGAAAACGCTTCTGGATACAATCGCCTGATACCTGTCAATTATATCTTGACAAAGAAACCCTCTTTTGTTAAACATCACCTAAATAACAAGAAGATACGGGTGGATATGTGGAAGAGGGGTTAAATGCCCCCGCTGCCCCGCAGCCGTGAAGGGAACGAAAGCCTCAAAAAGCCACTGTCATGAAAAACGCATGACGGGAAGGCGGGTGAGTAGGCAGCCCGAAGCCGGAAAACCAATCCATCACGGTTCCTCGAGGGGGGATTGCTACGTTTACATTACTTCTCATATCTTTTCTAATTCTAATCTACCAGCCTGCCATTTTAAACAGCAAGGATGCAAGCGGTCCGGTTACATCTTTACTCCGGTTTGGCCGTGCCGGAATCTGTGAGCGCATACCCAGTTGCCATTATGTCATTGCGGGATTGAGCCGAAGCTCTGAGCAATTGAGAAGGTTCGCAATGACCATGTGTAATTATGCAACGTTTCGAACGCAAACGGGAGGGAGAGAGATTTTTTGCGATGTCATTTTGCGATTAGCAAGGAAAGATATACGCGTAACATGTAAGCTTATGCGAATGTAAAAGGTGTTTACGAATGCAGTTTCGGGGATTACTTAAGAGGGATTATTTAATTTCGCGCAGATTGAGGCATCTGGCCTTCAGAGAAACTCATAGAGACACTTTCTTTGCCGTTTCTGCATCTCTGGCCATGCATATAGGCTTAGCCTTGATCCTGACGACGGCCGCTGCCATGTCTGCCAGCTTAAAGCTGGGGGAAGTTTCCATTATACATGTATCGCTGGTTTCCATGAACACAGAGGGGATATCATCTACGAGTTCGTTGCCTGACGCTGGACATCAGGAGTCTCGCAAAGACAGAGGAAGGATTATCCAGACCGCAACCATAGTCAAACCGGTTGATAAGCAGGACAGGCAAGAGGCAACTGTAGCATTAGCTGCCCATAATGTGGTTGCAACGCAGGCGCTCAATACCCCCGGTGCCCAAAGACTTCAACTGTTTGGTTCTGGAGAGAAAGACACATCACCAGCACAACAGGACCGTAAAGGACAAGGTAGTTCCGTTATGTTGGGCAATCCATTGTCTGGAGAGGTATCTCTGGCTGTACCGCGGTATCGTGAAAACACCCATCCGGCGTATCCATTAATCGCACGCATCAGGGGACATGAAGGAATCGTCATACTTTCTGTGGAGATTTTTACCGACGGAAGTGTTGGCAGTTTAAAGATCAAGAAATCATCTGGATATACTGTGCTGGATAAATCCGCCCTTGAGGCAGTGAAGACCTGGAAGTTTGAGCCCGGCAGAAAGATAGGCAAGCCTACCATTATGTGGGTTGATGTTCCTGTAAAATTTGTACTTAAAGATACCACCGACGTAGCGGGATGGTAGCGGGAAGCGACTTTTCATGATGCGGAAGGTTGGTTATCTGATAATTTTGCTATGGGTTTCACTCTCCGGTATCGTTTTTGCCTCGCCGCCGGGAAGAATCGTCTCCCTGGCACCTTCTGTAACAGAGATACTTTACGACCTCGGCCTCGGGGACCAGATCATAGCAGTTACCACCTTTTGCGATTATCCGCCAGAGGCAATGGCTAAACCAAAAATCGGCGGTTATTCGAATCCATCCATCGAGTCCATCGTCGCCATGAAGCCTGATCTGGTCGTTATGATAGATGATGGCAACCCCATAGAGATCCAGGATAGGTTAAAGAAACTCGATATTAGAACTTATGTTTTCAGGGCAAAGCGCCTGAAGGAACTTCCGCAGGGCATCCGTGATTTAGGAACAGCGCTTGGCATAAGAGATCGGGCTTTTAAGCGTGCGGCAAAAGTTGAGAATGTGATTCGCAAGTATGAACAGCAGGCGCGGAAATCCCCGCCTCGCTATTTTGGAAAAAAGGCAATATTTATAATTCAACCGGAACCGTTAATTGTTGCAGGGCCTGACACTATCATTGATGATGCCCTTAGACTCATAGGATTACAAAATATCGCCTCCCATACTACTTCACCATACCCAAAATATTCCATTGAGGAGGTAATCCAGCAATCTCCCGATATAATCTTTATGGGACAAGGTCCGATGACAAGAGAAATTTCAAAGGGTCTCTTGAGAAGGCTGGGCAGTCTTGAGGCTATCAAGAAAGGAAGAGTCTATTATACGAGCGAATCACTGTACAGACTGACACCTAAGGTTATTTCCGGCATCGAGGAAATAGCTGGTTATCTTGGCGGGTATTAATATGGACACCACCTCGGATCAGAATTGAAGTTTATCCCCCAAAAGGATGTAACCTTAGTACACTGGTTCATAAATTCGGTTACGTATTTTATGCCACAGTTTGGAAATTTCCATGTAGTATTGTCATTTCGAGCCCTTCGGTTTACTCAGGGCAACCTCCGCAATAAATCTTAGTAGGGGGGTAAAACTAAAAGATATCTCCCTTCGGTCGATATGACACCTTAATAATGAAATGATGTACTGAGACCAATGCATCGCGAATATCATCGCGTGAGGAACAATGCTTAAGTACTTTTTCATACCCATTTTTATATTTTCTTCTTTTTTCGTTTTTGCGACAACCAGAAACGTAAATAATAAAGTTGTTACTCTGTCTCGTGTAATAAGAGTGAGTCTCTTTCTCTTTGCCGTCTTTATTATCATTTCGCTAATTTCGCTGCTCGTGGGGCCCAGTCACTTGGGTATGATATATCTTCTCAAAGGCTTGCTTTCAGGTATATACAGTGGAGACCTCAGCCTTATTGCGACGGAAAAAACGATCCTTTTTTCCATTCGTCTGCCCAGAATCATCTTCGCAGGTATTGTCGGCGCTTCCCTCTCGGCAGCCGGTGTCGTATTTCAGGGACTCTTTCGCAACCCCCTTGCAGACCCTTATATCTTGGGAATATCCGGTGGAGCGGCAGTCGGGGCAATCATAGGCATCATTGCGGGAGCAAGTGTCATTCCTTTTGGAATTCCGGGGCTCGCCGTTTCAGGGGCGCTGCTTACAATCGCTCTGGTTTACGGAATCGCCCGAACAAAGAAAGAACTCCACTCCACCACACTTCTCCTGGCAGGCGTCATCGTCAATGCCTTTTTTTCTGCAGTTATTATGTTTCTGATTTCGACCACCAGCAGTAAGGAACTGCGCAGTGTTATATTCTGGATAATGGGAGATCTGAGTCTCGCCGAATGGAGCGAGGTCATTCTGACAGGCTTTTTTCTAATGATCGGTTTCATTGTCATGTACGTCTATTCGAGACACCTGAATCTCATCGTCTCCGGAGAAGAAACGGCCATGCAACTTGGTGTGAATGTGGAACAAACCAAGAAGATTCTCTTGCTTGCCGCCTCACTTGTTACGGGAGTAGCCGTATCCGTTAGTGGCACCATAGGGTTTGTCGGCCTGATTATTCCGCACATGATGAGGATGCTCTTGGGTTCAGACCACAGACTTCTTTTGCCGGCTTCCGCCCTCTTCGGCGGTTCATTTCTTATTGTTGCCGACACCCTCGCCAGAACAGTCACAGCCCCCGCGGAGCTGCCGGTTGGCGTAATTACTGCCATGTGCGGGGCTCCCTATTTCATTTACCTCTTACGCAGGAGGGCCGTCTGATCTATGTCCATCGTCAAACTTGAACAGATAGGATTCAAATACAACGAGCACCAGGTTCTCAAGAACGTCTCTTTTGAGGTAAAAAAGGGCGAGTTCATGGGAATCCTCGGCCCCAACGGCTCCGGCAAAACAACCCTCTTGAATGTTATCGATGGCATTCTCATGCCCCAGGAAGGAGAGATATGGATAAACGGTACATCCTGCAATAAGCTCAAGAGGGAAAATCTGGCAAAGATTATCGCTGTCGTTCCCCAGGAATCCCTGATGATCTTTCCCTTCACTGTTCAGGAAATCGTTTTAATGGGACGGGCGCCGCATTTAGGTAAATGGAGGTTTGAAGGAGAAACAGACTTCAACATTGCCCACCAGGCCATGGAGATGACAGATACCATTTCCTTGATGAACCGGAGCATGAATGCCTTAAGCGCTGGTGAGCGTCAAAGGGTCCTCATTGCACGGGCCCTTGCCCAGCAGCCGCAGATTATGCTGCTTGATGAGCCTACGGCCTTTTTGGACATCAGGCATCAGATTGACTTTTTCGATTTGATAAAGGCGCTGAATAAGAACCAGACCCTCACGGTAATTGGAGTCACACACGATATTAATTTAGCATCACTCTATTGTGACAGAATTATCCTCTTGCGTGACGGTCATATTCACTGCATGGGAAGTCCTGAAGAGGTAATAGCAGAATCACATATCAGGGAAGTGTACGAAACGAATGTGGCTGTCGACAAAAATCCGGTGACCGGTCAGCCACGGGTCACTCTTTTGAGTTCACATCCATCAGAGGGAGGAAGCCGGTCCAACTCCGGCGCTGCCCCGCAACTGTGAGCGGAACGAAATCCACACAATGCCACTGATTTTTCCTGTAAGGAATTTCGGGAAGGCGTGGATGTAGGGGAAAGCCGCAAGCCAGGAAACTCTTCTGATGGACCAATTAACTTTATTCCCGAGGGGGAAAGGAGAAATTCAAATGCATAAGTTTTTCAAATCAATCGTTGTTCTCGCAGTTTTCTTTTTAGTCATTGCTCCCGGCGGCTTTACGCTCGCGGCGCCGCAGGGTGGCCCTCAGGAGAAAGCAATAGTCATGGAGGAAGTCGTTGTCACTGCAACACGGGATACGGAAGAGGTTCGTAAGATCCCTGCAAATGTCTCCGTTATCACCGCCAAGGATATTGAAAAATCAGGGGCAACCAATGTTGTTGAAGTTTTGGAAAAGCTTGAGAGCATTCAGTTCCGCGACTACAGCGGCAATTCCTCTCAATCGGTCATCGACTTGCGCGGCTTTGGGGGAGATAATCCCTTTGGAAAGACCCTGATCATGCTCGATGGCAGGCGACTGAACAGGCCCGACATGTCTTCCATCAACTGGCTGCAGATTCCTTTGAATAACATTGAAAGAATCGAGGTCGTCCGTGGCGCAAGCAGTGTTCTCTATGGTGACGCGGCCATTGGCGGCGTCATAAACATCATCACCAAGAAAGGAGAGGGCAAACCGAGATTCGATGCCTCCGTTATAGCCGGCAGCTATGGCCTTCACAATGAACGGGTCGGCGTCGCCGGGTCCGATGACAAATGGACGTACGCATTGAACGGAGAAAACAATTTCAACTCCGGCTACCGGGACCGATCGCAATTTTCATCAAAGGGTGGGGGTTTAAATTTTGGGTACAACGCAAGCGAGTTGTTCAATATTTCTCTGGGACTATCCTTCAACAAAACAGATTATCAGATGCCGGGTTACCTCACGCAGGCCCAGATGGAACAGGACAGGCGCCAATACCAGCCGGCAACACCGGCATTATTTAGTTCCGCAGCTACCTCTGATGAAGGCTCGGATAAATATACAAACGCCAATCTCGGCATCAAGTCCATCTTAGGGTCCATGGGGGAAATCGATATCAATTTTCTTTATGGTAATAAGGATCTTCAGACTAATATGACGTCATGGTCTCAGTTCTCAAATACCAAGATGGACACATACGGCATTACTCCAAAATACATACTGGCGAAGGATATCTTCGGTTTTAACAACAAATTGGTTCTCGGCCTGGATTATTACAACGAACCCTATGAGAAGGAATTTTTCAGCAGCCTGGAGAGAACCACGAAAATAAGCTGGGCGAATTTGACAAGGGACAGCCTTGGATATTATATCCGGGATGCATTCAGTATCTTGAAAACACTGATTCTGAATGTCGGGTATCGATCAGAGCAGGCATCAATCAAGGCGTCCAACACGGATACGGTGACGACGGCCAACAGCTTCACGAATCAAGACAGAACATACAACGCCGAGGCTTACGAAGCGGGACTGACATGGCTCTTCGGCAAGAAATCAAAGGTCTTCGGAAAGTATTCCACTGTTTACCGCATCCCTTTTCTGGATGAAGTGGTCTCTTACAATGGTTTCGGCGGTACCTTGTTTAACAATAACCTTGATAAAGAAAAAGGGGTCAGTACAGAAGTGGGTACGGAAATTTATCCCCTGGATAACCTGAAAATAGGGCTGACCGTGTTCAGGATCGATATGGAAGATGAAATCTCGTGGTACGCTACAGGTACTTATACAGGTTATAATAAGAATCAAGATAAAACGCGCCACGATGGTGTGGAGGTTTCCTTATCTTATTTGTGGGAAAAATGGGCCAGGCTCTACGGCAATTTCACCTACCACAAGGCCACCTATGAGAATGGACCCTACAATCAAAAGGAGATGGCTCTGGTACCCAACCGGATGGCGAATGCGGGCGTGGAGATCTATCTGCCCTATAAGCTGATGTTGCGTCCCGAAGTGCGCTATGTGGGTGATGCATTTCTATCCCAAGACTACAACAACATTGCCCCGGACAAGCTTGATGCTTATACCCTCTACAATGTTTATCTTTTTTACAAGCCCTCTTTTGGAAAAGCAAATTTTACGGCCTTCTTGGGGGTAGAAAATCTGACGGATGTAAAATATTCGTCATTTGGCTCGTATAATGTCCCGGCATATGGAACGGGAGCTCCCAGTACCTACTACCCCATGCCGGGAATCATCTACAAGGGAGGACTTTCTTTTGTCTTTTAATAAGAGGTGTGCTTCTCTCAAGAACCGCCGTCCTTTTCGTCTGGGGACAACCTCATACATCATTCCGGCGGATCTCCTGGCGAATGTTAACTTTCTGGCGGATAAGGTGGATGATATCGAACTGGTGTTGTTTGAATCGGATGAAATTTCTAACCTTCCGGATGCAGCCACGGTGAAGATGCTGAAGGAGATAGCAGACCGCTCTGATCTTACATACACCGTCCATCTGCCTCTTGACACATGGATGGGACACGAAGATGAGTCTGTGCGGCAGCGATCTGTGGACAAATGCCTCCGCGTGATCGAGGGCACCGCAACGCTTTCGCCCTTTGCCTATGTCATCCATTTCCACGGGGACCGTCTTGGTGAAAGCCCATCGCTTGACCTGGCACGCTGGATCGATGGCCACCGGCACTCTGTGGAGAGGCTCCTTCAGTCTGTTAATTCGCGGGATCTGTGCGTGGAGACACTTGATTATCCTTATGCTCTTATAGAAGACATTGTCAGTGACTATGGACTGAGCGTCTGCCTGGATATTGGCCATCTCCTTCTTTGGGGGCATGAGCCGGAAGATTATCTTGACCGTTATTTACCGCAGACGCAGGTGATCCACGTTCATGGGGTTGAGGACGGAAATGACCATCGCAGTCTGGCCTTTTTACCAGCCGGTTTGTTGACCACCCTCATGGATCAGTTGGAAAGCGGTTCGAAAAATTCACGGGTTTTGACGATGGAAATCTTCGATGAAAGAGCCTTTAATCAGTCGCTGGATATTCTGAGCAGCTTTGTATAATGATTTACTGATAAAATAGAAAGATGAAGAAGACAGAGAAACACCGCAAAGCAAAGTGCGTCGCCATATTCGGAACAGGTTCGGATGTTGGGAAAAGCATCGTGGTAGCAGCCCTCTGCCGTATTTTCAACGATCTTGGCATTCGTGTTGCGCCATTTAAAGCCCAGAATATGTCCAACAACTCCTACGTCACACCCGAAGGCGGAGAGATGGGGCGGGCTCAGATTGTTCAGGCGGAGGCAGCGCGGATAGCCCCGCACGTGGATATGAATCCGGTCCTTCTCAAACCATCGACAGACACAGGCGCCCAGGTTGTGCTTTACGGACAACCCCTGGGAAACAGAGAGGCGAAGGAATATTTTTCCGACACAAACTTCCTTTATGAAAAGGCCCTGGCCAGCATGGAACGTCTCAGGACTCTCTACGACCTTATCTTCATGGAAGGCGCCGGCTCCTGCGCCGAGGTCAACTTGCGATCCCGTGATTTTGTGAATTTCCGCATGGCACACGCCGCCGATGCACCGGTTATTCTGGTCGCCGACATAGACCGTGGAGGTGTCTTCGCCCAGATTATCGGCACACTAAAAGTGATCCCCAGAGAAGACAGACGGCGGGTGGCGGGTATCATCATCAACCGCTTCCGCGGCGACCCAGATCTTTTCAGAACGGGCATCGAATTTATCGAGGGCGAAACCGGTCTCCCCGTCCTGGGACTCGTTCCATACTTTCATCACATTGAAATAGACTCTGAAGACGGCCTGCCCCTCGATTACCTGATTGACCCGCCGTCCGGCCCCGAACCGGGAAAAGTGAACATTGGTGTTATCCGGTTGCCGCACATTTCAAATTTTACTGACTTCAATCCTTTCGAACGTAACGAATTCATTAATCTCCACTACCTTGCACGACCACGGCCTCTGTATGGGTACGACGCGATCTTTATCCCTGGTACGAAGAACAGCCGATTTGACATGGAATGGCTAAGTCATACGGGCTGGGCAACTTACCTCGCAGAATTTGTCCGCGACGGCGGTCATCTCGGCGGCATATGCGGCGGCTACCAGTTGCTTGGGAAGATGATCCGTGATCCTTACGGCATTGAAGGAACGCCTGGAGAAACATATTGTCTTGATTTTCTGGATGTCGAGACAACACTGCACAGGGAAAAAATACTGTCCCGTTCCAAAGGCATCTGGGAACGCAGTGGAGAAAATGTGGAAGGTTACGAGATACACATGGGCATCACAGAACGTGGCCCGGGCTTATTGCCAGTGATACGGGTTCTGTCGCAAAATGGAAGAGCCGCCAACAGTCTTGATGGGGCTGCAACGCCAGATGGCCGGGTCTGGGGCACCTATTTCCACGGGATGTTTGATACGCCCGGCTTCAGACATGGTTTTCTGAAAGCAATTTGCACCAACTATAAACCCGCTGAAAACGATCGCGACACCGGTGATGCATCCAATTTTAAAGATCGCCAGTATGACCTTTTGGCCGAACACTTCCGGGCCCATTTAAATATGGAGAAATTGTTTGAGATCGTAGGTTTTGATAAAGAGACCTGCAAACTAATAGGAACCTTCTGAAGCATCCCCCCTTGTCAATCATGGCGGATGACCTGTCTGGATCAGGACAGGGGGGGTGAGTCACTTCGGCGTTTACGGATTGTTATCTTCCCTGCGCTTTGATCCCCGTTTATTGGGATCAAGCTCCATCTTCCTGAGACGTATGTGTTGCGGAGTTATTTCCACAAGTTCATCCTCAGCGATAAATTCAATGGACTGATCCAGGGAGAGCGGGCGCGGCGTCCTTAAGGTCACGGTTGCTTCCGCCGTTGAACTCCTGATATTTGTAAGTTTCTTTTCCTTGGTGATATTCACCGGCATATCACCGGTGCGATTGCGTTCGCCGATAATCATCCCACCGTAAACCTCGGTCCCCACCTCTACCAAAAGTTCACCGCGGTCCACCATGGCCAGGCTGGCATAGGTCGTTACCCTGCCGTTTCTATCGGCCAGAAGGGCGCCGCTTGCCCGCTGCGGGATCGGCCCGAACCACGGTTGATAGTCCTCAAAGAGCGTATTCATCACACCCGCGCCCTTGGTGTCCGTCAGAAAGTGGCTGCGGAAGCCTATCAAGCCGCGGCAGGGAACAAGAAACTCCATATTGACCCGGCCGCTTCCCTTATTGATCAGGTGGACCATGCGTCCTTTTCTTACCGCAAGTTTTTCCGTCACGATGCCGACGAACTCCTCGGGGATGTCGATAAAAACGCGCTCCACGGGCTCAAGGGTCTTGCCATTTTCTTTCTTGGTGATAACGCTTGGCTTCGATACCATGAGCTCATAGCCTTCCCGGCGCATGGTCTCGATCAGCACGGCCATCTGCAGCTCTCCCCGCCCGCAGACCTCGAAGGCGTCCTTGCGCTCCAACGGTTTGAGTTTCAGGGAGACGTTCCGGAAACTCTCTTTTTCGAGACGCTCAAGAAGATGACGTGTCGTGAGATACTTCCCTTCCCTGCCCGCAAAGGGACTGGTGTTGACGTAGAAGATCATGGAGACAGTCGGCGCATCTATCAGTAACCGGGGAAGCGGCATGGGGGTTTCCTGCGATGTAATCGTATCGCCGATGCTGATAGCCGGGACGCCGGCAACAGCGATGATGTCGCCGGCCTCTACGATATCCACCTGTTTTTTTTTCAAGCCATAAAATGTATAGAGGGCGGAAAACCTGACGCCCGGCGTGATCGCGTCTTCTCCGCAAAGTGCATATGCCTGATTCATCGCGAGCTGGCCGTTGATCAGCCGCCCGATGCCGATCTGGCCCACATAGGGATCATAATCGAGATTCGTAACCAGGAACTGGGGAACATGTTCGTCATCGGCAGCAGGACCGGGTATGGTGGAACAGATGGCGTCAAACAGCGGTTTCAGATCTTCCGATTGATCTTGCGGCTTCAGATGGGCAATGCCGAGTTTTGCATTAGTATAGAGAATGGGAAACTCGATCTGCCTTTCACTTGCATCGAGATCGATAAAGAGATCGTAGATTTCATTGATGACCTCTTCGATCCGCGCGTCGCCGCGGTCGATCTTATTGATGACGACCACGATGGACAGTTTTTTAGCGAGGGCTTTTTTAACGACAAACCGCGTCTGCGGCAGCGGTCCCTCGCTGGCATCTACCAGCAGGATGGCCCCATCAACCATATTCAGGCTGCGTTCCACCTCGCCGCCGAAATCCGCATGCCCGGGCGTGTCGACGATATTGATCTTGATGTTGTTGTACCATATGGCCGTATTCTTCGCCATGATGGTAATGCCCCGCTCCTTTTCGAGATCCATGGAGTCCATCACCCGCTCTGCGACCTCCTGATTCTCCCGGAACGTACCGGTCTGCTTGAGCATGGCATCGACGAGGGTCGTCTTGCCGTGATCGACGTGGGCGATGATGACAATATTTCTTATGTTTTCTTTTCGCAATTGTGTTGCTGCTCCTTTTAAAAAGCATCCCCCCTTGTCCGTAGTGATCAGTTTGTGTCAGGACAAGAGGGGATGATTATAACATATTCTTTATGTATATGTTTAACTGTTCATTTCGGTAATTCTCGCCTGCGTCTCGCGATTGAGGAAGTCCCATAATCCTATCTTCTTCAGGGTTTCCACTTTCGGCACCCCGCCCGCATTCCAGCCCCGCTCGCGATAGTAAGTCCGTATCAATTCCTGCAGTTGCTCCTTCCTGAAGTTCATCAGGATTTCCCTTTTGTCCTTCATATGCATCTTCTCGACTTCTTCAAGAGGCTTAGCCAATATTTTGCTCACTTCCGCATCGTTAAAATTTTTTTCGGCATCATAGAGATCATCATCTGTAGGCCCTATTGCCCGATCAGGCACCCAGTCATGTTCGGCGGTTTTCCCGCCGAAGATCACTGCATTCATGACCCTCTGCAAATTTATGTCCCTGTCTGTCCGCTCGTAGATCTCCTCCCACGTGAGGTCCGCACCCAGCATGCCGTTATAGAACTCCGCATACATCTCCTGCGAGGCAGGGTTTATGTATATATCGGTGTTCTTCATCTTTTCCGAATCCGGATTGAAGACATCCACCCAGGGGAGCTTGCAGAGCCCGAGGTTGTCATTGCCGAGACGAACTCGCGGATAGGTTATAAGAGCTTTAGCCTTGTCTTTGAAAGAAGGAAAGGCGCCGAGGAGGTCTGCTTTAATCAGCCATGCCGCNNAGAGACCTGTGCGTCCTGTAAAGAGAAAATGGAAGGCCCTTCACCTGCATGGCGAATTTCATGAGTTCCTGCTTTGGATCTTCGTGGCCCGTTCTCTTGACGTACCTCTCGGACACCCAGTCCAGCAGGCTAAGCATCCCTTTTCCTGCAACTCTTGCGCACTCCGTCTCGCCGCTGCTGATCTGGTGCAGGAAACCGAGCACTGCTTTTTCATTTCCCCATGTGAGTTCCAGACCGCCCGTATCGTCCTTCGTGAGATAACCCCTCTGGAAGCACTCCATCAAGAAGGCGATAATAACAGCCGCGGTTATGGTATCGATACCTAAGTTATCGCAATGCCAGTTGGCTTCTATGACGGCCTCTGCATTCCATATGCCTAAATTCGATCCGAAACCGCACGCCGTCTCATATTCGGGTCCATCGACCCAGACCTTGGTGCCTTTTTGATTGCCGAATGACAGGGTGACCCAGCCGCCTTTGGTGCACCGGAGAGAGCAGCCGGGGTAACATCCGTCCATGCCTGTATGATCAAAGATGTTATCTGCGTAAAATTTGCCGCTGATCTGTTCCGCTCGGGGATCGGAGCCATACTGGTAGTTTTTGACCGGCAGAGACCTGTAATTTTCTTTATTCATGAAACTGATGAGTCCCGCACTTCCCTTGCGGTACATTTTCAAGGATACCGGATCAACCTCCCTCACAACCTTGGAAAGCTTTGAGCCCGCCTTTTTCGCCCTCTCCCAGTCTGCTGCGCCATACGGGTTTTCGCCATGCGGATATTCCGCCATGATGATAACGGACCGTATTTTTTTATCGACCATCACCGAGCCAAGGCCGGTTCTGCCTGCCTGCTTTGTCCTGAAAAATCCCTTCTGGCCGTCACTCGTTTTTGTCGGGTCAAAATAATGGCTGTTGATACATCCATATGTCGTACTCGCCGCGCCGAGACCGGTTGTGACAAAGGCCATATCCTTTTTGTCATACCCTTCCTTCGTGAATTTATCGGCAATGAATTTCTCCAGCTCAAAGACGTGTTCTATCTTCGGCGCTTCAATAATCGCAACTTCATTCTCAATCCCATCGATGACAATGAAAACATCTTTTTCCGATTTCCCCGCGATCTCAATTACGTCAAACCCGGCGAATTTCATGTGGGCCCCGAAATGTCCTCCGAAATTCGATACCCCCGGGATTCCCGTGTGCGGGGACATAGAGAGCGCCATGCACTTGCTCGTACCCGGAAAATTGGGAACACCTGCGAGCGGCCCCGGGGAAAAGATCAAGGGATTCTCCGGAGCGTAGGGGCTCGTATCAGGCTTTACCCGGCTGTAGAGCAGATACAAGCCCAGGGCTCTCCCTCCGACGAAATAATCCCGTGCACGCGGATCGATGTTCTTCACATCAATCGCTCTGTTATGAAGATCGATATGGAGCATCTTATTCGTGTATCCACGCGTTAAATTTGATTTGACATACTTCATTCAGTTCTCCTTATGCGGGGCCCTGCGTACGCTGCGGTTTCAGGCCTTCATGACTGCCAGGAGAGAACAGAGCCCGTTTTTTTTGGAAGGCGCACTATAAGCTAAAGCAAATTATCTTGTCAATTGGAAAAGTTAAGTAGCTTGACATTCGCGGCAATTCATGGTTTAGCCTCCCTTCAGTTAATAGTTGCTTTGAGGATGGCAGGAGCGCAGGAAGTCAACATGGAAATAAATCACTGGGTCTGGATCGATACACAGGCAAAAATGGATGAGGCGAAGAGGGATATCGCCTACGCATCCATTATCTGTGTTGATACAGAGTATGATTCCTTCAGATATTTTCGCGAAGTCCTCTGTTTAATCCAGATAGATGCGGGTGGAAGGACTTACCTCTTCGACCCTTTGGGCAAGCTTGATTTTTCCTTCCTCGGAACGTTTTTCAAAGATCCTGCGGTCCTCAAAATTATGCACGCGGGTGATAACGATATCAGGCTTCTGAAGAGGGACTACGGTTTCGAATTCAAGAACATTTTTGACACACATCAGGCTGCGTCCATCCTCGGTTGTCACCACCTTTCTCTCTCGACATTGATAAGCCAGTATCTCGGCATGGAACTTACGAAAGATAAGAAAATGCAGCGTTCCAAGTGGGAAACCCGCCCGCTTACGGAAGAACAGATGCACTACGCCGCAGAGGACACGGCGCACCTCACGGCCCTGTATCGGCGGCTTGAGTCCGAGATCCAGATAAGGGGTCTCAAAAGAAAAGCGGCAAGGGCTTTTGACAAGATCGCCGCTGTGACATGGAATGAGAAAACCTTCAATCCTCAGGGATGCAAGGGCATCAAGGGGTACGATTCCCTTTCAGCGCAGCAGAGGCATTATTTGCTCAACCTCTACCGATGGCGTTTTGAGAAGGCAAAAAAGACAAACATGGCGCGCTTCAGGATATTGCCCGATCAGGCCCTGCTTGACGCAGCAAGAACCGAGGCATCGTCCATGGAAATGCTGAGGGATACAAATATACTTTCCCCTGAAAAGATAAGACTCTATGGACGGGAAATTATCGAGGCCATGGGCGGCGGCAGAGCATCAGAACAGGACCTCCGGTAAAAGCGCGCTCTATATCGGTAATGAATCTGTTTTCAGGCGACGCCTGACAAGAGCCGCAGGCTGATCGATAGAACCGCAATACCGCGTCTTCACCTTTTGTATTCCTCGCGCGTCAGATAATCCTGAGCCGCTTTGAGTCCCAGCCATGCTGCGGATATCATGTCCTGGAAGGCTTCATCAAACGCCCACAGCTCCTCGTACGCCCGCGCACGGATGTAGTAGGCCATGGCCTCCTTCCTGTTGATGGCAATCGCCCTGGTGCAATACTCAACCGTCTCGGAAAAATTCCCCAGTTTCCCGTAGGCCATGCCTCGGTAGAGATAGTACCTGGTGTCTTTCGGGGCCAGTTTCATGACCTTGTTGAAATCCTCGATTGCCTTTTCATACTCGCCCAATTCCCAGAGGGCTATCCCATGGTAGAGGTAGCCTGCAGCATCGGCGGGTTTCATCTCCTTGATCTTTCTGAATTCGCGAACGGCCCGCGCATAGTTTTCTCCGTCTCCGTAAAATTTCGTGAAGGAACCGTAGCTGAGGATTTCACGCGGGTTTGTCTCTAAGGCCTTTTGGTAATCGCCGAGCGCCTTCTTAAAATTACCGAGATGGCCGTAAGCAATCGACCGGAGCAGATATACCCTTTCATCCCGCGGATTCATCTGCAGGACGACGTCGTAGTCCTTGATGGCCTTATCATAGCGGCCGGCCGCCCACTCAGCCACGCCACGGCCGTAATAGGCGCTCTCCTGTTTCGGATTATGCGCGATAAGACTGTCGTAGTACTCCCTGGGCGTTTCTCTCTTTCCAAGCTTCTGGTAAGCCTGGGCGAGGCTTGCCTGGGCCTGCGGAGGCGTTTTGCTCTTTTCGATAGCAAGGCCTTCTTTAGCCTGCGGAGGTTCCTCAGCCTTTTCGATAGCGCGGTGATAATCATTGATGGCAAGGGGAAGGTTGCCGGTTTTCTCATAGATCCTCCCCCGCTGATAGTAGGCCTCGGAAGATCCGGCATTGATTTCGACAGCCCTTGTGCAATCCGCCAGCGCCTGATCAAGATTTCCCATCTTCTCCTCGAGAGCGGCGCGCTTCAGGTACAGGGCGTCGTCCCGGGGTCTCAGTTCTATGAGCCTGTCTAAATCTGCTTTGGCCTTTTGGTAGTCGCCTGATTTCTCAAAGATCCTCTCCCGGCAAAGGTAGAAGAACCTTTCTTCTTTCTGAAGTTCGATGGCCTTAGTGAAGGCCTCTGCTGCTTCACGTTCTTTATCTGCGATGAGAAGCCTGTATGCCTCGAGGGATAAGTTCCAGGAAATGAGGTCATCGACGGCGCGGCGATATTGTTTTTCCCCCGACGCATCGGCGCCTTTGGATGAGAGTTTCTTTCGCAGACCGTCGATCTTGATAAGCGCCGCTTCTACCTCTCTTCCGATCTGCACCACGTCACTGCTTTTTTGAGAATCCTTGCGGAGTGAATTCAGAGCCCTCACAAGGGCCTGTGGATCAGTTGCTATTTTTGCACTGAAGGAAAAAGATTTACCATCCTGACTCTCTGAAATCGTCTCCGCCCGAACCAGCGCTGATGCGAGAGCTCGGATCTCTTTTGGGCCGAGGAGAAATAGCTTTGCATCCGTATGCTCACTGAGATAATACCCCAGATCCGTGTAGAGAAGCCCTGCTGCCTGTGCATGGCCAATGGCCTTTGAGGATGCTTCGTTGTCCAGTTCACTCGCCCGATAGGTGTATTTCTTTTCAAAGGTCTTTACTTCAGCCACGGCTGGGCTGATGACGAACTGGAGGAGCATCATGACCAGAACGGCGCACTTGATATTAATCGGAGTCTTACAGTTCATTAGTTCAGCCTCACAAGGCCGGTCGACGATTGTTCTCCGGAACCCGTATGGGTGGCGTTTGCAGAGCTGCTAAATTCTATTTACCTTTAATTTTTTTGTTGCTTCCCGTCTCTCTGAATAGAAGCCAGACGAAGCTGCTTGAATGTCCTCTAACAGCGGCCGCGCGCCAGGATTCAAGAAGTGTTCGACAGTCGGTAGGCCTTTTAATATGTTTAGCTGAATATCAGGAGCCAACTTTGTAAATGTTACTTTCTACGAGTTGCTCTGTCGCCCTCTTAAGCCTCAGGGACAGTGTTCTCAAGATTACCTGAAAATATTGTGACAGCTTGTTGTACTCTGCGTCTAAGAAGGTTCGGTCGACGAGCCCGACCGTTGTTTCTCCCACTGCCCGCGCTGTGGCAGTTCTCGGAATACGCGCAAGAAAGGCCATTTCCCCGAAGATATCACCGGACTGTAATACTGTGATTACAGCCCTGCCCGCGGCAACTTTCTTGGACAGTTCCACAGCGCCGGATTCTATCGCATATATCCAGTCGCCATGACTCCCTTCCTCAAAAATAATCTGTCCATCCTGATAGGTTTCGTATGTTGCGATAGGTAACATTTTTCATACTCCTTGAAAGCGTCCTAAATTTCCTTGTTTCACAAAAAATAATGGTTGAGAAACGTTATCTGCGCAGGCCTGGCTCCCTGCATGCATTCAGTCAGACGGCCCTTTGACTTCTCAATTCACTGACTCTATCGATCAGGTATAGCCGGAGTCTCTTTTGCATCGCCCGTACCAGGAATATTTCTTCCTATTCTATAGGCGTCTACCACAGAAAAAACCCAACAGCATAAAACAAATAATAGGATAAAGTTAATATCAATCGCGCTGTGTACGGAATCAATTCTGGCGAGATTGGAGACTGTCTCCATGTCGGCAATTCCGCCTCCTCTCTCTATTGCCTTAAGACTTTCGAGGGCGCTGGCAACAACTGTTCCGATAATTATGCCGAGGCACAATAGTACGGCTATCAGAATTGCAAAACCCCGCTTGTACCTCTTGAGATATAACTGACCCAAGCCGGGAAACACGATACCTGATAATAGGGCAGCCTTGACAGCACTTTTCACATGTCATCTTCCATCATGATTATTGATAGGACTATGGAAGTGATCATACCATATTCCTTAAGGTGAATGCTGCTATTTTCTCGCCCGGAAAATACAAGTCAACTTACTCATTGGGATTATAGCGCCGTTCCTTTTGCGGCGTTATCCCTTTTTCTTTTGACTTCGTTTCTACGAACCAGTCTATCAACTCCCGGGCAATACTGATCTTCCCGGGTATGGTCGGGAGTTTTTCGGGATCAAACCATCCTGCATCAGCGATCTCCGTTTCGTCAATCCTGATCTCGCCGCTTTCATATTCCGCGGTAAAACCTATCATCAGGGAATCGGGAAAGGGCCATGGCTGGCTTCCGAAATAACGGATATTCTTGACCCTGATACCGACCTCTTCTCCTATCTCGCGTCGTACCGCTTCCTCGAGCGTTTCACCGAGTTCGACGAATCCCGCCAGGATGCTGTACAACTCTGAGGTGAATCGTTTAACCCGGGCCAGGAGCACCTTGTTGCCCCTTTCTACAAGAACGATGACAGCAGGAGAGATGCGGGGAAAAATCAATAGCTCGCAACAAGGGCATTCTTTGGCGACCATGCCCCTTGTACGGATCGTTTCCATTCCACAATACCCGCAATATCTTGAGGTCCTGTCCCACTCGAGTGTATGCACCGCTTTCATTGCCGCCCTGTGCAAGGATTCCTCAAGGCGTCCGTAAAGATACCTTAACCCGCGAAGAGCCATATTGTCGGGAACCGCAGCCGTCTCGGAAATCTCGGCACAATAGCAATGACGCCCGCCAAGAGTCCCGAGATACCATTCCCTGATCGGTTCCAAGGCGAGCTCCGCCGGATCTGCGAAACACGGAAGAGAGATTTCTTCGCCCGCCTCTGCGACCATCATCTTGTCGGAGATAAACACGAACCACCACGCCGGTTCCGACTTCGCGGGCGGCGCTTCTACTGAGGGGATAAGTTTATTTTCCATCATTTAGATCTTAGCCTTCTTCCTGTTTAGTTGTAAGAAAATACGCGGGTCAAGATGCAGATACTTGATTTGACTGCATTGAAGCTCTCCGCACCAAGCTGCGGGAAATGCGCTCGCTGCCGAATTCAGATCAGCACTTTCGAGAACACGAGCTTATCATCAGCGATCCGGTAAAAATCCTTGATACGCGCCGCCAGCTGATAACAGTTTCGTTCATAAAACCGTATCGTGGCGCCGTAAGATTCCTGTGATGACGTCTCAATGAGGAGCATGCGCCCGCCTTGCTTCTTGACTTCACGTTCGACATATTGCAGGAGATATTGGCCAATGCCCTTCTTTTGAGCCCCTGGATCGACTACGATCCAGTATAAATCATAAACACCCTCTGTCAGCGGCGTCGGACCGTAACAGGCGAAGCCCTGTAACACGGGATGGGTCTTTCCGTATTCGAGGACGGCAAACATATAGCCGCTCGCATCCCCATCCTTAATGGCCTCATCAACCAGCTCCAGCGCCGTCTCTATCTCGACATCATTGAATTTGCCCGACGAAACAACCATCTGTTCGATGCGGGCCCTGTCGCGCGGCTCCAGTTTACGGATGCGTTTCTCTTGCTCCACTCTTGTTTCACTCCGCTACCGTGGCATCATTTACACGCCAAAACTATATTTGACGGTGACATATACTATGCTTCCGCGATCCTTGTATCATATTCTTGACAAGAAAGCTTCGGCCATCAAAGGCAGACCATTGCGAATGTTATGAAGGGATCAGTCTTTCATGACTTCCCAAACCAGTTCGATCTCATCCGCCCGGGACTTCGCAGGGCTCCAGCGGAGCCGCCATGGATGCTTCGGCGTTTGCTGCGTCGTGGCGACGTCCGGGGTTTTGTATTCAGCCCACGCAACAAACTCGAGCCACCAGTCAAGCAACGCCTTGTAACCCCAGAGATGAACCTTGCTTGCCACACCGGGGTGCGCAACAAGCAACAGGTCATATACATCCCATTTGACTGCCTCTCCGGGTTGTATGGATTCCACGATTCTTGACCGGGAGAGAGCTTCGGTGGCATCATGAACGAGACCACGTTCCTGCGCAAACGTGGCATGCGGAACAACTCCGACCAGGGCCGCATGGCCGGCATTCACCATCGTGAGCACGGCCCGGGTAAACGCAACCTCCCCGCCCCCGCTCACCCCGAGCGTTGCAGGGACGGCTTGCAGGGAAATCTGCAGGCAGCTTTCCGGGATCTTCGAATTTGCTTCCCCAGCCTTTGTGTCCGGCATAATTGTATCCTCCCTTCCGGTTCATTTCCGATGCGCGATTTTTTTTATGGTGTTCCTAAAGAAATCTACGGCAATTATCGGTATGACTTAGATCCCCCTCTTGATCATATAACCCATCTTAACTGCCTTTACCACATTTTGAGAGAGACTCTAATCTTTTTCGAAGACCGGACTCACATATTTTCTTGCCATCATGGAGGAGGGCATGGATGACGGTGTTTTTCACATCGTCAATCAAATGCCCAAACGGATCGATGACCTCATCGCCTACATAAAAAGTCTCTTCAAGATTAGCGGGATGGAGACGTGCCGGGCCGGGGCATTTGTCGAGAAGCCGAAGAATGGCCTCGAAATCCTATTCGATACCTATCTGGAAGTATATGGACCGTATATGCGGGATGCAGGGATTTTCGCAGATCACAAGGCACAGGCTATTCTTTCGAGAAACAACGTGGCGTGTCCAGATTTCGATTTTGACGTTTTCTCCCGTTGCATGAAATATGCGATAGCGTGCAAATGGGGCACAGACTGTTTGAAGATAATTGATCTGTGCCCCTGTCTTCTATATTGTCCTTCAATATTCCGGAATGACGGGAAAATATTTTTCCTTAATGTTCAATCTAACCGCAGGAGCATGCCGGGGAGTCCTTCGCACCGGGCGATAGGGGACAACACATCTGCTCTCCCGCGGACTCAAAGCCCCCCACCTTGTCGGAAATTTCCTGATCGGAAAATATTCCGGCATTTTTTATCACCATCTTTGCAAGTGAGATACACATCTGAATCTGCCCGGGTGTTAAATCATGCTCTTTCGCTTTTTGTATTTCTGAGGCAACATCCGGGGCTGAATTCGCGGCAACGAATGAAGCGATTCTCGCCAGTGCCGCAGGCTTTCCTGAAGACATATCGGGGTCGCGGGCATCAATTCCCTTGTCGTTACCCAAAAGCTCTGAAATTTTAATTCTCATTGTCCCGATGGCTTCGGCCTTTGCGTCGAGGCCCCATTGAAAGGCACGGAGCATTTCCTTTTCCGGAATCGTAAGCGACGCGGCAACGCCGTATAATTTATCGGCGCATTGCCGGCATCCGGCGCCCATGGCGGCGCTCATAGCGATAAGATTCTTTTCCTGGTTCGTCAAGTGTTGTTCCTGATTTGGGTCCATTTTTCATCCTCCCGTGGGTTTAGTCTTTTCTACCCCGTTTTTTTGACCTTCACTCACTGAGACGAAACGGGAACAAGAAAGGATACAAGAAAAATTGCCGCTTACAACTATGTCTGAAGCACCCCGTTGGCGGGCTCACAAGATTTAAAAAATAGATGGGGAAAAGAAAAATAGATTTGATAGACGAATGGCCAATGTCTCGCTGCGGTCTTCCTCACTCAACAGAACGCACGAACACTATATCCAATCATTCGTGCACAAAATTTGAATCTATTTCATTGGGGCCGAACAAGGCGGAAGCCGATGTAGCTGTTCATGCCGGTCGGTTTGAAATATAGACGATGCGCAGAACGGCTGTATTTGGCCCCGTCGCTCCAGCAGCCGCCCCGCATCACCTTGTACGTACCAGATGAAGGGCCGGAAGGATCGGACAGGCGGCTCCTCCAGGAATATTCATCGAACCAGTCCTGGCACCACTCCCACACGTTGCCATACATGTCGTAGAGACCCCACGCGTTTGGCGCAAAACTTCCGGCACGCACCGTCTTATCCCTGAATTCTCCTTTAGGACAGCCGGTAAGGGGGAAATTGCCATTATAGTTAGCCTGATCCGTGGAAAGACACTTCCCCGTATAGAAGGGTGTTGTCGTCCCGGCCCGTGCCGCGTACTCCCATTCCGCCTCCGTGGGAAGCCTGTACTTGTTTATTCCCTCCAGCTTGTTGAGCTTCCCGATAAATTCCTGAGCGTCGTTCCAAGAGACGTGCTCCACAGGACAATCATCGCCGCAGTCCTTAAACTCTGAAGGATTGTTCCCCATGACCTTCTTCCATTGTCCCTGGGTGACCTCGGTAGTCTGCATGTAAAATGGTTTGCTGATCTTGACCTTGTACTGCTCCTCATTACTTGACCGATCCGGTTCATCGGCAGGCGACCCCCTCATGTAGGTTCCCGCCGGGATGAGGGCAAGCTTGGCTCCGAGGGTGGGGCTTGTGAAGACCTGTTCACCGGCTGCCAGGCACGGGAGAGGGATGAACAGAACAGCGAGAAATGAAATTAGGATAATTCGCAAGAAGGCATGTTTCATCGGCTTGCACCTTTACTTTAAAATTCGATGCCCCTCTTATACATTAACCGCGCAAAAATGACAAGACATGTTGCAAATGTCCATTCGAGATGTTTAGTCATACTTTTCCTTCAGCGCACATATCTATAAATTGACAACATTAAAAGATGTTTTTTGATGATCGATCAGAAAATATCCATGGGAACCATCGCCGGCAGTAAGAATTTGCGAAGTCTGTCTTAAGCATTTTTGACGCTGCAAATAAGGTTATTACCGATTGTAAAGCGACGTTCAATTTCGTATTCACTATAGTAAACGGCCTAATTAAGT
>PLMX01000240.1 GCA_003142635.1 Syntrophaceae bacterium
AGCCGGTGAGCGCCATGATCTGGGGTCTTCCCGTTGGCCGTCCCATGGCGAAGGGGGAAAAGCTGGGCGTGAAACTTGTCGGAGACAAGAAGACGGGAAAACTTCTCGGCGGACAGTGCATCGGAGAGAAAGGGGCCGTTCAAAGGGTCAGCAGCCTCTCTGTCGCCCTGTGGGCAGGACTCTCAGTGGATGAGGTCGGTTACCTGGACCTCCCATACGCTCCGCCCTTCGGAGGCGCCTGGGATGCCATCCACATCGCGGCCCAGTCTCTCCGGGGAAAGATGTGATCAGTGAATGGATTGGAGAAATTTCCAGAACGAATAAGTCTCAATAGTGGTGAGGGGGATCAAAGTTGGCGTTAGAGAACGATGCGGGATTGGAGATAATAGCCGTCAAGATCGGACGCGAGATGCGCGGAAGCTACAGTGGTCTGGGCGGCACATTCGCAAGTTTTGTGTATTGCTGTCTTGACAAAAAGTTCATACCGGGTTTTCAGGAAAAAGGTCTCATTGCTGAAGCTCGACTGAAGGAAAAAGGCATGCTGCTCGTATTGTCCGGAAAGAGGAGTGAGACCGAATTGATGGAAATCATGGACATTGCCTTAGAGAATATAGGGGCCTTTCCCGGCGCTGGAAAGGCGAAATATATAATAGACATCAAGTCTAAAGAATAAACTAACTCGGAGGGTATTATGGCTTTAAAAACTGCAAAGGAGTATCTGGACAGCATGAAGAAGCTGTCGCCTCGCGTCTATTGCGGGGGCAAGTGGGTGAAGAATCTCCTCAACAACAAAATTACGCGTTCCATGGTCATGGCCAACGCGGCGATTTACGAGCTCGCTGAAGACCCGAAATACAAGGAAGTCATGGTCGGTACCTCCCACCTCACGGGAGAGCCAATCAACCGCAACCTCAACGTCGCGCGCAACATCCACGACCTGGACATGCGGCAGGAGATGGCCCTCTTGACGAGCCAAACGGTGGGGACCTGCAACTACCGGTGCGTCGGTTGCGATGCCCTCAACAGCCTCGCCTCCACGACGTGGGAGATGGACCGTGATCTGAAAACGAAGTACAATGAAAGATTTAACAAATGGCTTGCATTTGCGCAGGCCAACGACCTGGCCGTCTCCGGCGCCATAACCGATGCAAAAGGAGACAGGAAAAAGAGGCCTTCCCAGCAGGACGAACCCGATGCATTCGTTCACCTCGTCGAAAAACGTGACGACGGAATCGTAGTACGCGGAATCAAGGTTAGCCAGAGCGGCGCCATAGGTTCGCATGAAACTCTTGTTCTTCCAGGCGGCGCCCTGAGAGAAGGGGAAGAGGCCTTTGCCTTGGCCTTTGCCGTGCAAAACAGCGTACCGGGGCTTACATACATCTGCCAATACAATGCCTACTCGGCGGAGCGGGAATTTTGTGAAGACGAATCCGAGCTCGGGACCCCCATCTACGGACAGAGGGAAACATCGACAATGGTCTTTGACAATGTCTTCATTCCCTGGGAGCGAGTTTTCCTCTGCGGCGAGACCAAGTTCTGCGGAAAAATGGTCACCCGGTTCGCCAAGGCCCACCGCATGAACTGCGGCGGCGCCTGCAAGGTGGGGTTCGCCGACCTGATCATCGGGGGCACCGTGCTTGCCGCCGAATACACCGGTGTGGACAAGGTCCCTCACATCCAGGAGAAAATCATTGATATGGTCCGCTACAGCGAGACATCCCACGCCTGCGCTATCGCGGCGGCCATGCGGGGAAGGGAAGAACCCAAGGGATCCGGCGTCTTCCTGCCGGACGATCTCTTCGGCAATGCCGCTAAGCTGAACATCGCCCACGGATTCTGGGAGATCATCAAGAACGCCGGAGATATCGGCGGCGGCCTGGTGGTGACCATGCCGAGGCAGAAGGACCTAGAAGACCCGGAGGTCGGTCCCATGCTGAAAAAGGCTTTCGCGGCTGCAGCCCCGGCGGACAAGCGCCTCAAGGTCGCAAAGTTCCTCCAGCATTGGTCAGCCGGTCTGCATGGAACGGGTACCTGGCACGGCGCCGGCGCCCCACAAACCCAGCGGTTCATGATATCCGTACTTACAGATTTTGACGCCAAGAAGAAAATGGCCAAGAAGCTCATGGGCATGAAGGAAGGATAATCAAGGAGATCAAACGAAGAAAGAAGAGGCAAGGCGCTTTTGGCTTGCCTCTTCTTATTTTGTCGGGCTGACATGTGAGATGTTCGTGTCAGCATGAATAAGCGAGTAAGGGCTGAACTACCTCCTTGCTCTTTTTCTGTTTCAGCCTGTGTGTGCGACATTATTTTAGTTTGACGGAGATATGAATGAAACCCGCAATTATTATCGTCGATATGCTTAAGGACTCATTGGAAGCCGAATCGGGCTTCCCCATTACCCCTCTTGCCCATGCGATCTGTCCGAATATCAACCGTCTCACGGAGTTCGCACGGGGCAGGATCATGCCGGTGATTTTTTCCATGGACAGTTTTATGAAAGGAGACTTCATCTTCCACGGAAAGATGAAAGAGCGTTCCATTCGCGGGACAAGGGACGCGGAAGTAACGGAGCTCTTGATTCAAACTCCGACTGATATTTACAGCCCCAAGCGCAGGTTCAGCGCCTTCTACAAAACGGACATGGATCAGATTCTCAGGCTGCACGGAGTGGACACGATTGCGATCTGCGGCATAAGCACCCACTGGTGCGTCCTCGTAACCGCACTTGACGCCCTGTCTAATGACTTCCAGGCTTATATCCTCGAAGACTGCTGCGCCGCCTTCACCAGGGAAATTCATGAAACGGCATTGAACCTGTACCGTAACAACCCGCTTTATCCCCTTTTCAAAATTATGACGTCGGTTGAGTTTATGAAGGAAGTGCATACATAATCTTTCATCTGAACAGGGAGTTTGAAAACCAGAATTATAAAGGAGGAAATACCATGAGTGCATCCCCAATGCTCGAAAAGGCGTTTCACGTCATCATGAAACGTATGGTAGAAACCGGGCAGGCGCCCTTTTACACAGAGCTTGCCTCTGAACTCGGGCTTCCCCGTTGAGGAAGGACGGAAGGTCACGCACGATCTCTTCTCCTCGGGAATCCCCGGCTGGCTGTATCCCCGCACCGACCACATCGTGTCCTTTGCCCCCTTCAACAACCTGCCGACACAGTACCGGATCACCATCGATGGGCAGCAGAAATGGTTCGGCCAGTGAGCATTCGAATCGCTGGCGGTCGGCTGGCTATTCCCTGGCAAGGCAGTGACGGTAGATTTTCCCTGTCTGGACTGCGGTGAACCGCTCCGTGTAGTCATCCGGGACGGGATCGTTTTGAATGATGAAGCCTCTGGGTACACGGCCTATGTAGCCGTGCCCTTCTGGAAATGGTTTGAAGACGCGGGTTATGCCTGAAGCACCATGAATCTCTTCCGGTCGGAAGAGCACGTCCGCAACTGGAAGTCCTTTATCCAGGGTACGGACGAGGGCATCATGTCCCTGGCGGACTTGTGTAAGCTGTTTTCCGGGCCCTTCTTCAGGCGGCGGATGGATAAGGACTATTTGTCACACATGCATGAATACGCCCGCGAGATGGTCCATGGCATGAAAGAAATAGGCAAGACAGGTCCATTCTGGAAAAAGCCAAAAACGTAATTTTGCCTTGCGCCGCAACAGGCATTGATTTTTGAAACCCCGCTCGTCGGAAGTGAGCGGGGTTTTGTCTTTTACCTGTTACCGTTCACTGCGGGTCCAGGATAGAGTTAGTTGACTATTATTTGTTGAAGGGGAGATTCATGCCCAATTTGTTTATGTAGCACCTTCAATACAGTAATAAGCAAACCTGAATATACCAAATTCGAATGGTGATGAAAATTGCTTACACCTACCTGTTCGGTGGTGGGCAATTGTCAGAAAGGATTTAGCATTTAATCTCTGACTTTGAGGGCGACCGAGACCGTGTAGTCTATGGTGCCACCCAGCCCCATTTCACGAAGATTTCTTGTCCCTCGGCAGATTGAAGGAAATTGGCAAACTCCTTCGCTAATGCCGTTCTCTCTGAATGATTTGTGATCGAAATACCGCACGAGCGATAGATTGTGTTCTTTGGTTCGGTATTGATCAAATCGGCAGAGGCGGGACTTTCTTTCTGCCAAATGGTCCAGATGAGCCAAACATCGTAGGTAAGATCACTGCTCCAGAGTTTTTTTGCTTCAGCACTGTTTGGGGCGAAGAAGCCAATGTTACGACGCACAGCATCTACAAGTTTAACATTTCCTGTTCGACCAGCTACGTCCTCCCACATGCCGACCTGCCCTGCGCCTTGCACAACAAGAATCCGAATACCGGATTTGGCAAGATCCTTGATACCTTTAATACCTTTTGGATTGCCAGGACGGACGAGAATCGCCGAAGGACGTAGGTAAAGCGTTCGGATCGTTGCCGCGTCGATCAGCCCAGGTAGGTCCTTCTGCACGAAGTCGGTCATCATATACTCGGAGCCGCTGAAGATCAGATCGGCGTCCTTCATTGCCCGATCCTTCCAAGTTGGCGTTGGACCGGCGTTGATTTCTACAGTAATTCCTTTCTTGTCTCCGAATACCTTAGCGGCTTCGCGCATAGCAGGAGCGGGACCGCCTGGACCATAGGCTTTTAATACTACGACTGTTTTGTCAGTCAGACCCGTCACCTGCGCACTGACGGCCGCGACCAGCAGGAGCGTCATGAATGTTGAACAAAATATGATCAAGACGAACGCATTCTTTTTCATAGTATCTCCTTTCTCAAGGTACCGGTTTAATGCTGACTAACAGTTATTCTTATGCTTATTCGATGAAATATCAAACAAATATCTATGTCAAGCGAAATGCATTAGGAAATTCTCTGAAAATCGTGGGATACTACTTACTTTGTCCTGATCAATATTAAATACCTAATCGCCTTTGGGGCACAAAACATGTAAAATGATGTTATTCTTTGTCTGAATCCAGTCCATCATAAAGGAAAGGGAGTTGAAAAAAATGGGGTAAACCTTCGGGTAAAATTCTTTTCCCCGGTATGCAAAATCATAAAAATTTACCCCATATTTTACACGACGCTTTTTTGCAACATATCGAAATATATGAAATTATGCAAATATTCGGGATTAGTTAAAACCAGGACACGCGCCTTTCACGCCGGTAACCCGGGTTCGAATCCCGGTGGGGACGCCATTTAATATATTCAACTAGTTAAATCATATTTTAGGTGTCTGGCATTACCAGAAGAATAAGACATTTCCAACCGTATTTCCAACCTCCAGATCGATGCTCTGAACATGGATATTGTTCGATCTAACGTTAATCAGATAACCTTCACAATGTCTGGGGCCTGCCTCTCAGAAGCGGTTGGAATACTGGTTGGATAACCGATAATAACAGGCGCCACAATCCGATGATCCGCAGGGACTCCCATGTCGTCAAGGATCTTGCGGTCACGTATATTTGACCCCATTGCGATCCAGCACGTTCCCAATCCCCTGTTGGTGGCAGAGAACATGAAATACGCAACTGTAAGACCACAGTCTACGTAAAGTGACTGCACATTCTTGGGGCCAATGAAATATACCAGACAAGGCGCATTATAAAAGACTTTGAATTGTTCGTCGCGCAGACGTGGTTCATACTTTTTTAATGGTGACTCAGGATTCCGTTCTAAATCGGAAAGAAGGTTTTTCTTGCTCTCATCCGAAAGCTTCTTCATGTAATCACGGTTTTGAATAATGATGAACTTTAGTGGTTGGCCATTTCCGGCTGTCGGGGCAAGGCAGGTGTCCTGGATGATTTCTTTGATCACGGTCAAAGACACTTCCTTATTCTGGAAGTCCCTGATGGCACGCCTCCTTATCAAAAGTTTCTCAAAATCCATGTCTATCCTCCTTTGCTGATGTACGAGCATCTTGGATTTTCAGTCCTGTTTCTACTTATATCAGCTATTAGTACCATGTTATATGGATTTATATAAAGTGTAACAATTACTGAAGGTTAATTTATATTTAATGCTACCAACTAATATTGAGAGATACCGCTTATAGACATCTATATGGACACCTTTTCTGCGCGACTAGTATAACGTTTCACTAAT
>PLMX01000193.1 GCA_003142635.1 Syntrophaceae bacterium
AATTTATGAAACGTTATACTAGAAAGAATGAAAACATCTAATGCTTAATCTGCTTCAACTTGGTAAGCATCGTTTTTCTCGTCTTCACCGTCTTTATTGCTGCCGCAGCTTTCGCGTCATTCAGGCCTGTACTGAGCCAATTGAAGAAGTCATTCTTGTCCTTATTGCTATGATGCTTGAAAGCGTCCTCGTCAAGGGTTTCAAGAATTTCAATCAATGTCTTGACACTGTCAGCAGTCTTGCCGTTATGAAAATAAAATACTGATTTCATAAGCCCACCCTCTCATGAAAAAGATTATGTTGTTAACGGGGATTCACTTTTCCATAAATAAGACATAGGGAAACATTTACACTCATAACGATTAGTGCCATTATTTGTCTCTATTATAAATCCCGTTAAGGCATTTCCGAACCTACTAATAGTCAGCCATCGAGTTTTGACTTGGCCACAAACCGGTACGACTCACGACAATCAGAAGAACACCGCGTGCCCTATAAATTGATAATAAACTGCCATTCTATGGCGTATAGATAGCAGGTAAAGCTTGTTATGTCAACAAAGACATAACAACTCATGTTAGACTTCACTTCAAGAACCGGCCAACTTTTTTGAGTTAGGATTGTGAAATAGGAGGGCTTGGCCCAACTCAAAATTCAATTCTTGAAAAATGGGGAGGGGAATATCTTCTTCCCATGGATTTTACCATGCCAGCGACTTGATGTTTGACGCGGTATTCAGCTGACTCGACGATTCAAGGATTATCACGATTAGTATTTGACATGCACAGGGCGAGTAATGAACAAATGAAATGCGCCGGTTCTTGGTGCCACTTACTTGTCCTCACCTTTCCATTTACAATTGAAGTGAGGATTGCCCGTTATAGTCATTAGTCTTACAGATCTTTTTCCGAACTATTTCTCTGGGTGATCAAGAGGACTGGGGAAATATAGAAAAAAGTTAAAATGACGTTTTCTCTATGGCTTTCCTCAGGGCACGCACCTTGGCACATATATCACGGGCGCCCACGATTTCCGTTACCAGTGCAATGCATCTTGCTCCCCTGCGGTACACCTCGGCTATATTATGTTCTTTAATTCCGCCCAAGGCCACGAAGGGCAGCCTGATGTTTTCCACGACATATTCAAGATATTCCAGACCTAGCGGAGCGCTCACGTCTTTCTTGGTATTGGTGGCAAAGATAGGACCGACACCTATATAATCGACACCCAGCCTCACAGCGGCCTCAGCCTGGGCCGGTGAATGGGTGGAAAGGCCGATAATCATTTTCTCACCGACCATCTCTCTGACCGCCTCCGGGGGCAGGTCGTCCTGGCCTAGATGCAAACCATCGGCGCCCACCAGCATGGCCAGATCGACACGGTCGTTGACAATGAAGGTAACTCCGGCAACTCTCGTCATCTCCCGGATTTTCAGGCATTCTTCGTACTTTTCCCGATCGCTCTTTTCTTTCTCCCGATACTGGATCACCCTGATACCTGCCTCAATCATTCGCACCGCAACTTCGATGTTGCTTCTGCCCAGGGAGTATTCCTCTGCTGTAATTCCGTAAATATCCGCTTCCAACAAAACGGCCAGACCCTGTTTATTTGCAGCCATAGGTTTCTCCCGCTGTATCTTCCAGAAAGTAATTCAATATCGTATCCGCCTGTTTCGCCGCCACAACATAAAGGGAAGGCAGTCGATGATGATCATTCATGTTGTTGTGATACCATGTCCGGTGAAGAGTGGTTAGAATAAGACTCCCTATCACTGTTAAAATAAATACATCCCCTCTTCTGAGGCAGATCGGCAGAACGCGAGGCGCTATGCCCCTACTTTTCCCCGGACCATTTGTGGGGGAAAGGGTCCAGACAACGACGGGATGCCATCACTCCGAAGGGTCATGGGGAATCAGCAGAATGGTTCCCGTAAATCAAGCTGAGATTGTCTATGGCCGATCTCCGGACAGGATGAGTTCAGCGACCTTCTTCCCAGATAAAAGCATACCGCCGAAGATGGGACCCATGCGAGGCCCACCGAATGCCGCGTTCGCTGACATTCCGGCAACGTATACGCCGGGACATATGGCCTTCGTGTTATCGATGGTCAGCCGCTCCGCCTTATCGGCCCACATGGATCGCTCTCCCATCAGCTTGCCGGTTTCCGTGAAAAGTTTTATGTCGGCCTTTCGCTCAATGACGCGCAAGACTTCGGTCGCGTGACCCGTCGCATCGATCACGTGTCTAGCCGTGATTGAAAGGGGATCGACATGCAGACCCGTCATTTCCACTGGCGACCACGTTATCACAAGGCCTACCACCCTTCCTTCACGGATGATGACGTCTTCCACGGTCATGCAATTGAATACCTTGGCCCCGGCTTTTAAAGCCTGGGAGCCTATAGTCGTAGCGGCCTCTATGGCATCTGCCGTGAAATAGCCCGGTTCATGCTCTTCCGTGCGCACGCCAAAAACGTCGAGAATTTCTTTTCCTTCCTGCTGTACCACGATCTCGTTGAACATCATCCCGCCACCCCACATCCCGCCGCCGATACTCAATTTGCGTTCGAATATGGCTACCTTCTGCCCGGCCTTCGCCAGATAATAAGCCGCCACCAAGCCCGCGGGCCCTCCCCCAACTATGGCGGTGTCTACTTCGATGTGGTCGAGTAACTTCCTAGAAAAGCGCTCAATGATTGCACGGGTGATTTTTGTTTCATTCAGTACCACAGACATGTCCTCCTTATTTGAATATGGTTTCGTGTTGGGTATTACAATCGAGTAGGCGGGGGCCTCACGGCCCCAACCTCTCACACCACCGTACGTGCCGTTCGGCATACGGCGGTTCATGTAAGATTCTGTAAGCGTCGCTGCTCATCAAGAAGGCTCAAGAACCCTTGTTGATCCAACCACGTAACCGGAATTGCTAAATTCATATGGGATGCACCGGCATTCCACCATGGCCCCCTGCCATTATACGCGGAGGTATAGGCTCTGGCTTTCTCTATCCCTCGTTCCATCAGCTTCCTGGCTCTGGTGCGTGGATTCTTCCACTGACGCCACAGAATACAGCGCAGTTTCCGTCGCAGCCACTCATCCAATGCCTCAAAACCTCTTTTCACGCTTGATAGTCGAAAGTAGTTCACCCATCCCCGCAGATAGGGTGTCAGTTCCCCAATCACCCTCGTCAGGGATCGCCCTCGCCCTTTCCGCATAATCTCCCGGATGTGCGCCTTGGCTCTCTTTATCGAAGCCGCCGCCACTTTGAGCTTCGGGCTTTTATGCCATGTCATCGAGTACCCCAGAAACTTCCGCTCCCAAGGACGACCCACGGCGCTCTTCTCCTCGTTCACCCGCAACCGTAATCGTTTCTCAAGAAAACGGGTTATCGACTCCATCACCCGTTCCCCTGCCGCCTGGCTTTTGACATAAATATTACAGTCGTCGGCATAGCGGCAAAAACGATGGCCCCTTCTCTCCAACTCCTTATCCAATTCATCCAAAAGGATGTTGGATAACAGCGGGGATAGCGGCCCACCTTGTGGCGTCCCTTCCTCCTGCACCCGGACTGCCCCTCCGACCATCACTCCGGAAGTCAAATATCTCCCGATCAATCGGAGAAGGTGCTTGTCCCTCACCCGCCTCGCCACCCGCGCCATAAGCACGTCGTGATTCACACGGTCAAAGAACTTTTCCAGATCAATATCTACGACAAAGCGATAACCCGCTTCCACATGCTCGCGAGCTGCCTTTACAGCGTCATGGCTGCCCCGCCTGGGACGAAATCCATAACTGCTGTCGCTGAAGTAGGGATCGAATAGGGGGAATAATACCTGCAAGATCGCCTGCTGTATGAACCGATCCAGAACTGT
>PLMX01000032.1 GCA_003142635.1 Syntrophaceae bacterium
TCATTAGTGTCTGAATTGCAATCATAGGACGAATTAGCTTGACTTCCCCCCGATTGAGAGTATTCTAAATATAAGACCATGTAATAGACATCACTGAAAAAGTTGATGAGCTCTCTTCCCGCAAAAGGGAAACAACGGAACTATTGAAGCCCTGTCCATTACAATGAGACAGGGCTTTTTGTTTCTTAGAATGGAAAAGAATCCGGGGCATTAATTGTAGATGGTATTTATGGCGAGGAGGTTGCAAAAGTGAATATACACCTGATCGAACATTTGAATAATTTTGCCAAGCTGTCGGATAATGTATGGGAAAGCGGCTGGTGGACACTGGATGAAAATAAAGCTCAAAAACTGGTTGGTGGTGAGATTTTTTTTCATAAGAAGAAGCAAGAGCCTTCCTTTTACGGCGGGACTATACTGGGGTATAGAGTAGAGCCGGATGGCGAGTATCAGGGGAAGATTATTTTCAAGCTCCAGCATAAGAAATCATGCAGGGATGTCAGGACGGATAAATCCGGATGGTCTAAGGAAATGAAGATAATAGGGATGGAACAGTGATTGGAAAAGGATAAAGACCGTGACTGAAGACTTGATGGACTATTGGGTGAGGCTTATAAAGCCGATTTTCCCGACGAATGCCTGGATTGTTCCGCATTTCGCCGACAACGATCATATTATACAAATTGACTGGAACCTCGACAACAATACGAAGCAGTCAAACAAGCGCTCTAAAAAAATTGAGATAATAATCAAAGAGGATGCAATTGACCTGTACCTCGACAAGAACAAGCAGGATCGTGAATCATATGGCGACGCACTGAAACTGTTTATCAGCGAGCGGTATAACCATTTTAATCCCGATAACGATGCCCTCACGAACAGATCCGTACGCACTGAGAAATGGCTGGTCTCAAAGGCCATCCTTAATACACTGACCCCCTCACATAGCTTGATGTAGCTTTTAATGATGTAGTTCTGCGGTCGACACAACCCACCTTCCGTAATTTCCACTTTTCCAATGTCATTCCCGTCCCCGCTAAGGGCATTGAAACTCTCCGCAGCAAGCTGCGGATAATCTTCGATTCTTAGGTAACAGTACCGTTCGGCATGCGCTTGCTACCGAATTCGAGGACAGGCTCCGGCGGGAATCCAGCGCCTTTCCCATCATCGCACAAGATGTGATAGTTTTTTCCAAAATTCCGATATATAATGCTGCATAAGATAGGCAATCATCAAAGAGTATTCACAGTATCTAAATATTCAAATCATCCGGAGGAAAGAAAGATGAAAATACTGGGCATAAACGCGAGTCCGAAGGGCTCTAAGAGCGAGACCCTCAAGCTCGTCAAGGCCGTCCTGAATGGGGCGAAGTCCAAAGGCTTCAAGGTGGAATTAGTGGACCTCTGCAAGCTGCATATAGAATACTGCAACGCCTGCGGGGTATGTTACAAGAAAGGGAAATGCGTGAAGACGGACAACTTTCAGTTGCTATTTAAGAAGATGATGGCCGCTGACGGCCTGGTTATGGGATCCCCGAACTACTTCAGGTCGGTCACCGCCCAGATGAAAACCGTGATAGACCGTATGGCTGACGCTGTCCACTGCCAGTTGCTAACGGGTAAGTACAGCGTCAACGTAGCCACCTCCGGAGGCCCCGGTCAGTATCTACAGGTCACGGATTACTTGAACGAGATCATGCTCAACTTCGGGTCCTTCGTTACCGGGAGCACAGGGGTGTCTTTAAGATCGGGTTCCAGGGCGTTGGACAGCGCACAGAAGAAGGCCTTCCGTCTCGGCTGCACACTGGCTGAGGATATCAGGGCCGGGAAGGTTTACACAAAGCAGAGAGAGAGGCATGAGGAGAACAAACAGTACTTTCAAACTCTGGTGAAGATGTTCAAAGACGAGTGGCTCCATGAATACAAATATTGGGACAAGAAGAACTGGCAGTGATGAATTGGCAAAGCTGCCGTTGTCATTCCAGAGTGGAGCCTGCCCTCGAATTCGGCAGCGAGCGCATTCCCCGCAGCTTGCTACGGAGAGCTTCAAAGGCCTTATAGGGGCTCGGGAATGACAGGAGAGAGGCGGGAAAGACGAGGTGGAGGAAAACCGTGCAATCCAAGCATGCAGAAGTTCACGGGTCAGACAATCAAGTCCTGTAGATCTTCAATGGGCAGACAGAAGCGATTCTATCGAAATCATCATCTTCATGGAGCAGGTACAGGCCATGCTCGATAGCCGTCTGCGCAATCAGACAATCGGCCGTTTTACGGATCGTTATCCCCTTCTTTCTGCACAATCGGTAAATCTGTGCCGCCTCAATATAAGCATCGGGTGTTTTTAATGAATAGACGGGAAATCTTAAGAGATGGCGACAAGCGGCCTGGAAGTCTTTGTCTCTCTTAAATCCTTGCAAGACCTCGGCTAAGATATAATCGGAAATGCCGACATCCTCCTCTCCCGCAATGACCTTTTCCAGGATGCGGACAGTTTCGGTGTCAGCTCCGTTGAAAAAATAAATCCATACGGACGAATCAATCAAGATCATTGAAACGGATAGACCTCATTTCTTCTAAATTTCCATCCCAGTGAAGCTTGCCCTTGAGCTTGAGAATCGCTTTTCCTTTCTTGCGGCGAAGCAACTCCCTGAGGGCAAAATCCACCAGCTTTGTTTTTGTCCTGATACCGGTATATTTCATGCCCCTCTCTATGAGTTTGTCGTCGATATTGATGTTTGTTCGCATAGCTGCACCTCCTCATACACCATATAGCATATGAAGATGTGTATGTCAAAGATGACAAGTAAACGACTGACCGGTTGCATCGGAACAGAAGGATTGCATCAAATAGGGAAAAAAGTTTCCAAGATTATTAGATTCCCGACCTGATCGGGAATCCAACCACCCCTGTCATTCCGGCCCCCGATAAGAACATTCGGGGGCCGGCTCCGGCGGGAATCCAGTCCTCGTCAGCGATTATATAATCTAAAGCCTCATGGAAAAGTTAAAATTAGCAAACCATCGCTGTACAGAACTTATAATAATTGCCATTGTATTTATAATAAAATTGATTTAACCTGCAATTTATAAAACATCTCCTACACGCATACATCTAAATCTCAATTCTTTTCTCAATTCACGTATAGCGTTAACGCTGCCCTTGTCAACATCTCTGAACCCGCATTTCTCAAGATGTTGTTCAATCCGAAACTATAGTCTTAGGCAACCACCGGGGAACCCTTGAAAGCGGTTCCTATGAGGCCTTTGATATTGGAGATAGGGATTGATGCACATGTTTCTAAGACGACTCTTGAAGATGGATATGAGCAGCAGACGCAGCCTGCTCTTCACGAAAACAGAGATGCCTGGACATGATATCGCTGTTCCGTTTATTTGCCGGAAATGCGGAACCTGCTGCATGACTTACATCCCGGGGTTTAAGGCGGAAGACTTAATAACCATCTCCCGGTATTTGAAATGGCCGCCGGCAGATCTGATCTACCGTCACACAGAGTGTTACCTGAAAAGAATACGAGGCAAGCCGGAGCCCTGCATATTCCTGAATGATCAAAAGCTCTGCAGGATTTATAAACATCCCCTCCGTCCTTCTGATTGCCGGCTCTATCCCTTCTCCTATGGCGGTACAGATGCCGATTGCGCGGCATATCTTGAGCATGCCCGAGTCGTTGAAGCTGTCCTGATGAATGAAAAGTCTTTTGAGATTTATGATGCGAGTTTCTGTCCCAACCCGGACGTCCGATTAATTCCCAACTCGAAGTGGCCGGAAATCTTTCGAACACTGAGACTATTAAATGTATCAAGAAAAATGATCAGAGCGCTTCTGATTCTGAACGATGCACCCCTCATGTCCGTGATAACGTGCTTTCTACTGTATGGATGAAGTGGCAAAATTGATATCGCCAAGCAATATTCTGATTAGCGATTATAACTTCGGTTGCTTGGCAATCTCATCAATTATCAACGATTGTCATTACCGATTTTCCAATGGCATTCCCGCGCAGGCGGGAATCCAGAATATCTTACTTAGCCTCGTCTCTTGATCCCGGCATCTTTTAATTTGTCATTTCGGCCGCTTCGTTTACTCAGGGCAAACTCCGGGAGAAAGCTAGCTTCCAGATAAAGGATGCACACTTTTCTAATTGTTACATCTTGTGTTCTTATGGATTAATGAATGTTATAAACTACCGACTGGGAAGCCCGGGTAAAATGGGAGGAGAGAATCTGTATTTCACCTAATGCCAGAGAGCATGGTTTGTAGAGTAGATCCTCTTCCCGCTGCTTTGTTCAATAACTCGTACGGTATCATAAACCTTCTCAAATGGGAATGAGTTTGCACTTGCAAGGTTGATTCGAACGAAGCTATTTTACCGGAGGTTAGATTAATAATTTAAGAGGGGTGTTTTATTATGTCAGTATCGGTTCTTGGGATAGATATCGCGAAACAGAAATTAGATGTCGCACTTCTTGTAGATGGAAAGACAAAACATAAGACCTGCAAGAATTCGGTGGAAGGTTTTGAGACACTGATGCTCTGGCTTGAGAAACAGGGGATTAAGAAGGTCCATGCCTGTCTGGAAGCGACTGGCAACTATGGAGAGGACCTGGCAATCTATCTTCATGAAGCCGG
>PLMX01000251.1 GCA_003142635.1 Syntrophaceae bacterium
TGGAAGTTTCACCTACTGTCGGCGGCAATGAAGACGCCGTTTTGAGGATATTAACATCCGCCGAACCTCTTCCCCTGGAAGACATGGGTTTTTCAGCAAACAATATGGCTGCCTTCAGGAGGTTTCTAACTCAACCTTATGGCATTATTCTCTGTGTCGGTCCTACAGGTTCCGGTAAAACGACCACTCTGCATGCGGCGTTGAACGTTCTCAATACACCGGAAGTCAAGATATGGACAGTGGAGGACCCAGTTGAAATTACCCAACGGGGGTTAAGACAGGTCCAGGTGCATTCGAAAATTGGCCTGAGCTTCCAGGAGGCTCTCCGCTCCTTCCTGCGGTCTGACCCTGATGTTATCATGGTAGGAGAAATGCGCGACACGGAAACGGCTAAAATAGCCATTGGGGCATCACTCACAGGTCATTTGGTACTCAGTACGCTCCACACAAACAGTGCGCCGGAAACTGTTGTGCGTCTCATTGAAATGGGCATGGACCCCTTTAATTTTGCCGACTCACTCCTGGGCGTACTGGCTCAACGTCTTGTCCGACGTCTGTGTGATAAATGCAAAGATCCCTACCATCCTGACAAGGAAGAGTATGATGAACTTGCGACAATATACGATCAGAAATGGTTCCTCGAACACAATGTTAATTCTTATTCTGATGACCTCATCCTGATGAAAAAAGTCGGCTGCCATGCATGCGATAACAGTGGATATAAAGGACGAGCTGCCATTCACGAATTGCTTGTAAACACGGAAAGTATAAAGCAATTAATCCGTCATAAAGCCGCGCTGGATGAAATAAGAACAATGGCTATGAAGGAAGGTATGAGAACCCTGTTAATGGATGGAATACAGAAAGTCTTCCAGGGCATCACAGATCGCGAGGAACTTTTACGAGTCTCTCGTTATGAGAAGAGTCAGTGACAATGTTCCCACAGAGCCCTTATATAACCCTGATTTTCGCATAATGCGTTTTGATAGTGCCGTGCCTTAAGGGCGTACGACAAATGTGAGCTTCTCAAGTGGAGGAAGAAATCCGGATTCTGGCGGTAGCCGATGCCATAGAGGCGATTGCTTCACACCGACCTTACAGATCTTCGTTAGAACTGGATGTTTCGCTGAAGGAGATCGAGGACAACGCAGGGATACTGTATGACAGGGAAGCGGTGGAGGTGTGCATGAAACTTTATAGAGAGAAGGGGTTTAAGTTAGAGTGAAAAGCGAAACGTAAAAGGTGAAGCGTCGAGATACGAGGAACAAAATACGGCATTATCGTTAACTGCGAACTATGAACAGATTTCAAGAAAGGTTAGGTAATATTGGATTCGAAAAGAAATAAGGGTGTAGAGAGACTCAATCTCTATATTCTTCTCGGGGCCATAATATGGACGTGTATTATCGTTGTCTCTCTGATGTGGAATATTCATCAAGCAAAAATACAAACCATTACAAAGGCTGAAATCGTGGCTCACCTCTCTTTCAATAAAGACACCTCTTTCCGAACATGGGCTAACTTCCATGGAGGAGTATACATACCTCATGAACCTTAAGCCCAAATTTCACTATTTCTTGATTATATTAACAATGTTTGTGGGGATTGTTTTGTCAATCTCTGCCTTTATTGCATCGAGGAATTGGGATTACCAAGAGATACAGGGGTATTTTAAGGACAAAGCAGAACATCGTTATGCATTAATGAAGATGGAGATGGAACTCAATCTCCAGGCGGGTCAATCGTTAAAGGCTTTATATGTAAGCAATCAAGAGGTCACTCGAGCCCAATTTCGAGACTTTGCCCAAGAACTCTTGCTTCAACACCCAAGCATTCAGGCACTCGAATGGATACCCAGAATACCTGATGTACAAAGACCTCTGTACGAACAGGAAGCAAAAAGGGAAGGCTTCCCTCTTTTTCACATTACTGAACGTGATGCTCATGGAAACTTAATACGGGCTGCCCGGCGCAACGAATACTTTCCTGTGTATTTTGTGGAACCATTTAAGGGCAATGAAGTTGCATTTGGCTTTGACCTTGCCTCCCACCCCACACGAAAGATGGCGTTAGAATCTGCACGGGATACTGGTAATACAGTTACTTCCCAAAGGGTAAAACTTGTGCAGGAAACAGCCGTTCAATATGGCTTTCTCGTGTTTGTACCGGTATATCGAAGAGGCCTACCCTCAAACACCCTGGAAACACGCCGTGAGCATCTGCAAGGATTTGTCCTTGTTGTTTTTCGTGCTGGCGACATAGTGGAAAAATCATTAGCAGGTATTCAGCCAGCAGGCATTAATTATGTTCTCTACAACATGTCTGCTCCGGAAGGGGAACGGCATCTTTATTCCCATCAATCAAGGCTTCGCCCAAAAAATATCACCCAGGAGATTGAAAACAATCCAGTTTCTAACCCGCTATACCAGGATGCTACAACACTGAACGTTGCAGGGCGTGAGTGGATGATTTTATTCACGGCAACCCCTGATTTCCTGGCTTCCAGGATAAGCTGGCAGCCCTGGGGCATTCTTTTCATCGGTCTTCTTTTGACTGGCCTTGTTGCAGGCCACTTTCTGAGCAATCTACGAAATATGCGATCACTTTCAGCTATGAACGCGCAGCTATTCGATGAGATAGAAGAGCGCAAAAGGACGGAGGGGGCACTGCAGGACAGCGAGACCAAACTACAGGCAATCTTCGATACAGTAGGAGCCGGGATTATCATCATTGACAGGGAAACTCAGATCATTATTGAAGCTAATCAGATGGCCTTAGAAATGACCGGGCTGACCAAAGAGAAGATGATAGGACAGATCTGTCACTCCTTGGTTTGTCCTGCCCAGGCAGGCAAATGTCCGGTCAAAGACCTCGGTCAAAGTGTCGATAACTCTGAACGGAAGCTCCTTTGCGCTGATGGACATCTAAAAGACATTCTGAAAACCGTTTATCCTATTACCATTAAGGGACGGGATTTCTATCTTGAAAGTTTTATCGACATCAGCGAGATCAACCTGATGAATGAGGCATTGAAGAAGAGAGAGGCCCAGCTCAATGAGATGGGTAGAATAGCAAAGGTTGGCGGCTGGGAATTCGATGTGGAGACACAGAAACAGGTATGGACGAAAGAAGTGTATCGTATTCACGAAGTTGATGAAAGCTATAAGCCTACGGTGGACAAGGGAATCGAGTTCTATGCCCCCGAATCAAGACCCGTCATAGAGAGAGCCGTGCAACGCGCCATAGACTATGGTGAGCCCTTTGATGTGGAGTTGGAAATCATTACTGCAAAAGGCAATCATCGGTGGGTTCACGCTAACGGGCATGTCCACCGGGAAGACGGAATGACGAAAACAGTTTCTGGAATCTTCCAGGACATCACCAACCGCAAACGGGCGGAAGAGGCACTGCACCGCTCGGAGATGAAGTTCCGTACGCTCTACGATTCTACCAGCGATGCGGTGATGTTGCTGGACGAGAAGGGCTTTTTCGACTGCAACAAGGCGACCCTTGCGATCTTCGGCTGCGCCACCCTGGAGGAGTTCTGCCTGAAACACCCCTACGATTTGTCGCCTCCTAAGCAGCCGTGCGGCACGGATTCCATGGTGCTGGCAAACCAGATGATCGCAACGGCGATGGAAAAGGGCAGCATTCACTTTGAGTGGATGCACAAGAGAAACGACACCGGCAAGACCTTCCCCGCTGATGTGCTGCTCAATGCCATGGAACTGGATGGCAAACGGGTTGTTCAGGCGGTTGTCCGCGACATCACCGAACTCAAGCGCTCCAAGGAGAAAATGGAATTTTTCGCCGCACACGATGTGCTTACCGGGCTTTTGAATAGACGTTCGCTCGAAGAGATACTCAACCGCAGCACAGCCAGGGCGAAGCGCGGGACGTTCAGTTCCCTCCTCTATATGGACCTCGACAATTTCAAAGACGTAAACGATACGGTCGGTCACGCCGTCGGGGACGAGGTTCTGATCACCATTGCCGGCCTCCTCAAGGCGGAACTGCGGACCGAGGACGTCGTCGTCCGTCTGGGGGGCGATGAATTCGCCGTCCTCCTCGATGGGATAGACGGCGGAGATGCCATTTCCGCGGCGGAACGTGTGCTGTCCGCAGTGGAGACGCATCCTTTTGAGCAGGAAGGCCGGGTATTCCCATTGAGTCTGAGCATCGGCCTCATCGCGATCGATGGAACCTTGGCGACGGCAGAATTGATGTCTCAGGCCGACGTCGCCATGTACCGGGCGAAGGCGCAGGGGAGGAACCGGATGGTTGTGGCGCAATCTATTCCCACAGCGGTTAACAAGGCCGACGTTGGGGTCAGAGCAGATACAATAGACGTGGTCGGAAAAGAAATGAGGTGAATCATGTTGAAAAGACAGAAGATGGTGTACGCTTTGATTATATCTTTTTTATTTGTTTTCTCCGTCCATGACGCAGGAGCGCTCAGGGCCACCAGTATGACAGGCGGAAAAGGCGCCCCATCCGGGAACCAGACTCAGGTTACAAAATCCTCTCAATTTGTGAAGAAGATCGCAAATAATGTGCTCTACCTGGAAGGGAACAAGAGCTACGATCTCACCGGTGTCAATGTCATCGACCTTACGGGTAAGCGCCGCGTCTCCGAAAACAAGAAGCTTGCGGACATGACATTTGTAAACGGTGCATTGAAGGAGGTCATTTTACGTTAGCAGTTTTCCATGACCCTAAGGAGTATGCTATGGGAACGATATTTGGAAATATCATTATATGCATTATCTGGCTCTTTCTTACATTTTTCCCCGGCGGCGTCAAATCAGCGTACGCCGATGAGGCGGATGTCTTTCTCGCCAACCTGAAGCCCAACGTCCTTATCATCCTGGATAACTCAAACAGCATGGACGAGGACTTTGTGGGAAACGCCATCTGTTCCTGGGCAACGGGAAGCAGGGCCGTCGAGGGCCGGAGGCAGCTCTTGAATGTCGTCAATGCCAACGCCAACAACATGCGTATCGGCCTCATGTCCTTCCGCCTCCCCGCCGCAAGCCATTATTATCTCCATAATAGCCCTTATTTTGTTTCGTACAACATCAACTCCTGGTGTCCGACCCCGCCGCCGGAACCAGGATGCGTCGATTACTGCATAACAGGAAATGCGGCAAGTAAAAATACCTGCAATACGGCTTGCCAGGCCGGGAACAACAATTTCAATGCAGACTATTCGATGACAGGCGCAGGCGCAGATGGACTTACGGCCTTCGGAGTAGGCACGGAGCCTCGTACAAGGTATTGTAACCTTACCTATCCAAAGACGAATCGCATAACAAACCCGACAGACCTCAGCAATTATGTTTATTACAACCTCCCCGGGACAATGTATGACAGCTCAAATGATGGGAACGGCTTCTGTTACTCCGCCACATATACTACCAATGATACGCCAGACGATTCTTTCGTGTGCTATAATAAAAAAACATCGAATAATGACAATAACGCAAATTATTCCAGCCCCGACGGTATAAGCGGGGTCTTTATCCCGACGGACGAGGACACGGCCCTCGGGTTTAATGAATTCGGCAGGCGGATCTTCTGGTATTACACAGGGCCAACATGGTTTGCCAACAGCTCCCCGGGTGATGGCTATCTCCAAGTGGCCTGCGTCGATAACCCGAGCAACAACAGCCAGCTCAATGCCCTGACAGCGAAACTCGCGATGCACGAAAATGACCCGGCGGGATACATGAGCTGCACAAATACGGGCAACCCGAATGCCTGCACTTACATCGTGAATGCGGCCCTCACGCCGACTGCGGGTACTTTCCTTTCCGCCATAAATTACTTTACGGGTGTGAACGACTATCAGAGCGGCGTCGCCTATACGAGCCCAATACAGGCGTGGTGCCAGAAGAATTTTATCATCTTCGTAACGGATGGACTCCCCGACACGTACGCCAACGGGACAACTGGTTCGGCTGTTAACGTGATGCCTGCCGTGCTCTCCAACATCACTGCCTTGAGGACGCTTACGACGCCGGCCGTCCCCGGTTACACCTTTGACATTAATACCTATGTCTTAGGCATGGCCTTAACCACCGCGTCCAAGACGACGCTCGACTCCATGGCGGTAGCTGGCGGCACTGCTGACGCCAACAGCCACGCCTATTACGCCGATAATCCCACGCAGCTTGCGGCGGCCCTCGCTGCCATACCTCAGGACATCATATCACGGACATATTCATTTGCCACAAGCTCCGTTGCCTCCTCCCGTATCACGGACGAAAACTTCCTCTACGAGGCCTCTTTCATACCGGTAAACAGCGATCCTTTCTGGCGGGGATATTTAAAGCAATACAACATCAATGCCGACGGAACCCTCGGCAGTGTCAACTGGGAGGCGGGGGCGGTTCTTGCGGGGCGGGATTTCTCTGCACGCAATGTCAAGACCTCCAGCGGCGGAACTCTGATAGCTTTTGATACGTCTATTTCACCTAGCACGCTCGGTGTTCCCGACAACGCAACGAGAAATGCCGTTGTGGGATACATCCAGGGAAACCCTGCTAATAACCCTGAAGTCGGCAACTGGAAGCTCGGTGACATATTCCACTCAAACCCGGTCAATGTGGGAACACCGAATCTCTTTTACGAAGACGACCGCGATCAGAATTATA
>PLMX01000158.1 GCA_003142635.1 Syntrophaceae bacterium
AAAGATCACAGCGTTGGAAACCCAAAAAAATAAACATCTATGTCAACTTAATTAGGCCGTTTACTATAATTTGAAAAAAACTCTGCAATTTATGCCCATTGCTTTTTGCACGGATATCAAATATTTTTAGCAAAGATATCCCGTCAGAGGTCAGCTAAATGAAGAAGCGTTGAAAACATCATAGGAGACAACAGCAGATGTTTAAGAAGGTCATTACGCCGAGAGTATCCGAAACGAATATAACGGGACATATCGGCCACACCGAAATTCCGGTTTGGCTGGAGGAGGGCTACGAGGAAATCATTCGGCTGTTTAGCCGGAATCTCGCCGAACCGAGCCTGATCACAGTCAACATGAATATGGATTTTCTACATGAGATATTCTTTGGCAAGGATGTGGAAATCTTAACCAGTGTGAAAAAGATTGGCACCTCAAGTTTCATCCTGTACCAGGAGATATATCAGGACGGGAAGCTGTGCGTACGAGCTTCGACCACCTTGGTCCACTTTAATTATTCGACCCATAAGCCGGACCCGATTCCAAAAACTTTTCTCGATATCCTCAAAGAGCATATGTCGTCGGGCTCATGAACTGTAATGGGTGATTCAGAATTCTGAATGAGACCGGCTGGTTTTATCCGGCATTGATTTCCACCTGGATTCCCCTCTTGTGCGCTGTACCGATAACTGCGGCGTTCTCTTCGCATGTAAAGGAATAAGCTTTGATGAGGCTCTCGGATTTTGCCTTAACAAATTATTTGCCGATGGTGTCGGTGCAAGATTCTTGGGGAGCGAAATAGATTTGCCTCTTGCATTGAGGGGTGTCATATCGGCGGCATTGGAAATGGTACAGAGTGTGAATGCAAAGAAGGCAGTAAAGATTAACACCTGTGCAGAAAGTCTTCTCATTGGATGCGCCTTTCACAAGAACTATTATAATATATTGACTCTGATCTGAACTACCTGATGACAAGTGTTGCAAACCATATACCAATATCGCTCTCCTGATGCATAATAGCCAATCGACATATTTATCAATAATTTAGATCGACACTATAGTTGGCGCCTCGAGGTAAATACTGCTCTTGGGCGGCCGCACGCGGCAGAATATTCCTTGCCCGGCAGTTGTCCCGGGAAGAAGACGCGCGGATGATGTATCCCCGAAATTCTGTACTTGCTCAGATCGTCTTTAGCACCAATTTGTCGAGAGCAAAACGCGGCCTTGCCTTTGGTGACTGATCAGGATGCCCCACGGGCAGAAGCACAACCGGGTAGATACTTTCATCGAGCGCCAGATATTCCTTTACCTTATCGCGATCGAACCTTGCAAGCCAGCAACTCCCCAGACCCAGATCGACGGCCTTGAGAGCGATGTGCTCTACGGCTATCGCCACATTCATGGAAAGATAGGCCTTAATCTCTTTCGCGTCCACGATCGGACTGGTGGTGAGTGATGCATCATTGGTATCTATGTCCACACCTGCGAAGGCGCCTTCTTGCACCAGTTCTCCGATACGACGCTCTCTTGTTGTCATGACCGTCAGATCGGCGCAGCAAACAAAAATGGCCGCTGCCTTGACTATAAACTTGTAAGGCGTACACCGGCCAAGAGCCTCTTTGGCGGCGGGTGATTGAACGATGACAAAGCGCCACGGCTGGAGGTTTGATCCCGAAGGAGCCAGCCGCGCCGCCTCCAGAAGCAGGTGGACAGAGTCAGCAGAAATATCCTCCTGTCTGAATTTACGAATGCTTCGCCGTGAAGCGATAACTTCTGATAATTCCATTGTGGCACCTCCATCGAAATATTATCAATTAAACTTTACAATTTCCCGGTGGACATGTCAAACTTAGAATAGCAGGAAGTCAGTTACAGAGAGCTTCAATTGAAGCTCATTTATGTCATTCCCGCCCCCGACAAGGACATTGACGCTCTCCGCAGCAAGCTGCGGAGAATCTTCGATTCTTAAGGAACAGTCGGTCGTCATTCGCTCGCTTATCCCGCAGCAAGCCGCGGGGAATGCGCTCGCTACCGAATTCGAGGGCAGGCTTCAGCGGGAATCCAGGATCAGTGTCATTTCGGTGACCCGAAGCCCTGAACATGGGGAAGGGGAAGGGAGAAATCTTAATAGCGTTCTGTCAGGTCAAGACAAAGATTTCTCGCGTTGCTCGAAATGACAAGAAAGAATATGCCCCCCCTTTTGATAACCGAAACGTTGAAGCTAAGCTAAAGGAATACGGCCGGAAAGCCGATAGATACACTGAAACTGGTAAAATTGTTGGGCAAAAAAAGCGGCTCAACTTATTTTTGCGTTCTTTTCCAGGGAATATATAATCAAAGGCAATAAGATCGTGTTCCTGAGGGATGAACGGTGACAATAATTAACAAGGATTACTGGGCAAGATGGGCTTTCCTAAGTGGTTGGTGGGATCAAGAAAGGGTCATGTCAGTGGAACAGCGAAAACCGTTGCACAAGGCTGGAAGACCATCAAGGAAAAAAACCCCGGGATGAGCCCGGTGGATATTGCACATACGTATGTCAGGAAACGCTACACGGCGACAGGGGATATGCATCTGGCAAGAGAAGTCCTCCGCATGCTGCGCAACGTTAATCCCCTGAACCTCTCGTGGGTAATTCTAATGGTTGAGAACAAAGATGAATCCATCAATCTGTATGATCGTATGTCCGAGTGGCAGCATATAATGAGACAGGAAATAAGAAAACATGGGATAGACCCGGAATAAAAGTTTCTTCTCATCATCGAGCAGCTAAGTGTGGGGTGCAGGCCTCATACGTCTCAGAAAATCGCAGGAGGCTAACATGGTGAAACGCAAGAAACCGGAAGCCCTCCTCAAGGGTTGGGTGGAATTGTCATCCCTGCCCTTCATCTATATCAAAATCAATAATGCAATTAACGACCACCACTCTTCCATAAAAGATATCAGCGATATAATAAGCGGTGATCCGAGCCTTACCACGCGATTGCTCCGGCTTGTCAACAGCGCGTTCTATGGTTTCACATCGAAAATCGATACGGTCAGCCGCGCCATTCTTGCAGTAGGCACGAACCAGTTACGCGATCTTGCCCTGGCAACTTCCGTACTTAGTCTCTTCAAAGGGATTCCGGCAGGCCTTGTCAGCATGGAATCGCTCTGGAGGCACAGTGTAGCCTGCGGCCTCGCCGCCAAGATGCTCTCAACAGCAAGGAGGCGGGAGACGAACGTGGAGCGTTTCTTTACCGCAGGCATCATTCATGACATAGGCAGGATCGTTATATACAAGATGATGCCGGATGCAGCACAGGAAATGATTCTTCGCTGCCGGGTCAACAACGAGTCTTTATATCTGGTTGAAAAAGAAGTGATCGGTTTTGACCATGCGGATTTAGGGCGCGCGCTCGCGCAATTATGGAACCTGCCGGCGAGCCTGGAGGAGATGATAGCCTGCCATCACTCTCCTTCGGAAGCGAGACTGTATCCTGTCGAGGCGTGCGTGGTCCATATCGCTGATTATATAGCCCATGAAATGCAGTTGGGTGACAGCGGAGAACAGTACATCCCGCCTTTGGACAAGAAGGTCTGGAAACTCGTGGGAATCCCCGAAAGCGCCCTAACTTTCATCACGGATCCATTAAAGGTGGAGTTTGAAGATGTCGTGCAGTCGCTGTGGGAATTGTAGATATAAGGCCTGCCTCGTTCACATCATGTAACCAGAGTGGAGCTAATACTATCAACGCGGAAAGCGCGGGTTTGCACCTGCGAGCAGCGACACCGCTTATCCTTAACGATTGACTATTTGATAATTTTTGTTAACAATCGGCTTCATAGTTCGAATCCGCAATTGTTCCCCGGCAAGGATGAAAATGGGCAACGGAGGGAGAAGTTGATTTTGTACTGAAGCCGATTATTGCTTACATCTACTTATCAGTACATGGCCGTATCATTGAGAGTCATTGATTACGATTCGTACTGTTCAATATGCCACCATCTATTTTCTATCCAACTCTGTCCTCACGGCCATTCCCAGTTTCTCTATGACATACGGCTTCCTCACATAGACGCCCGCACCGAGGGTCTGGGCTGCATGCACTCGATCCGACTCCGAAAAACCGCTCACGATTATCGCCTTCTGCTGGGGATGGATCTCAATGATGCTTCGGTAGGTGTCCAGTCCATCCATACCTGGGTCCATAATCATGTCCAGAACTATGAGATCAATCTTGTGTTCCTTTAAGTACGCTATTGCTTCCTCACCACTGGAAACACTCGCTACATTGTAATTCAGTTTCCCGAGCATGCCTGCCGCCAGATCACACTGCTCCTTGACATCATCCACAATGAGAATGGATTCGCCTTTGCCTACGTATTCGGATATTGATATGGCAGCAGCTTCAGCAGAGATGTCTTCCCTCGTTACGGGAAAATAAATGGTAAAGGTACTCCCTTTCCCTTCTTCGCTCTCTACGTTAATGTATCCGTTATGATCCTTCACCGTACCCCAGACCACCGTCAACCCCAACCCAGTCCCGCTCCGCCCCATGACCTTTTTCGTATAAAACGGCTCAAAGATATGCTTCAGATCGAAAGCCACTATACCTTCTCCCGTGTCAGATACGGAAAGAACAACATAGTCTCCCTCCCTGACATCATCATAGCCTTGAATGGGTTTATCCAGATACTGATTGGCCGTTTTGATGGTTACAATGCCGCCTTTCGGCATGGCCTCAGTCGCATTTGAAAGCAGATTGAATAAAGTCTTGCCAAGATGCACGGAAGAACCGGAAATATTCAAGAGCCCCCGATCAAGATCGGTCTTGATCTTTACAGAGGGGTGGTAAGAAGACAGCTTTTCAAACTCCGGCGACTGCTGACAGTCAGCGATGATCTTATTCAGATTAAGGACCTCTCTGTTGGAGACTCCTCTTCTCGTCAGTGTCAGCAGATCCTGAACAATCGCAGCAGCCTTCCGTGCCCCTTCCATAATTTTCACGAGCCTGGGCCCGATTGATCCTGACTTATCAGCATCCATAAGGAGCATTTCTGCATAGCCGACGACAATGCCCATAACATTGTTGAGATCGTGGGCGACGCCGCCTGCCAAAGTCCCTAATAATTCCATCTTCTCGGCTCGCTGTAGACGCTCCTGCAGCCTTCTCTTCTCCTCTTCGGCCTGCCTGTGTTCTGTAACGTCGCGAATGATGCCACGAAACCCGATGGGTTGTCCTGTTGGATTCCGTATAAGAGAAGCGGAGGCTTCAACATTTCTTTTCGACCCATCTTTCCTTATCATTTCTCCATCAATCCGCATACGAGGTTTTCCAGTTGTGTAAACTGCATTGAAGTATTTAAAGGCCTTTTTTGCATTATCCTCATCAGCAAGCTTGAGAGCATTCCTGCCCAGAAATTCCTCTCGAGAATATCCATAAATCCTCCGGCATGCCTCATTAAAAAAAGTAACGTTGCCGGCAAGATCCAGTTCATAATAGCCTTCTTCAATGTTCTCGAGAATGTTGCCATACTTCTCTTCACTTTCGTGCAATTCTTTTTTCGTTTGATCTAGTGACTCTGTAGTTTTCTCAAGACGCTCTATCAGGCGGTTTAGAGAGGATGATATTTCATTCAACTCCACTGCTTCCTGGTGGATATTCAATGATAATCTTTCGCCACCTTCCGTTGCTTTTTTTAGGAAATTAGCAGTGTTGGAAACCGCATCAAAAACATAACGGACTAATATGATGCCAATAACAGCCAGTGCTATAATAAGAAAAAAGAGGACGATATGGGCTGGAGATAAGGAGACATTTTGCTCGTAAAAAATGTAAAATAGGACAATAAACGGTAAGACGAAAATACAGGAAATAATGATCATCAACCTGTTACTCAAATGTTCTGCTTGCATATCGACTCCTCGCTTGCTCTCACAAACCTACTTAACCCCAAAAACAGAAAAAGCCTGCATCTCACTTAGCCAAAAGCTCCTCTAACCACTTCCACATCACTCATAATACGCTTAAAGGCAAATATTTCTACAGTATACTACTAATAACTTCGAATTACTGCTTGTAATCTCGCATATGTTCCTAAATTTCTCAATGAAGAGTTCAGGAAGCTAATGTTTAGTCTTTCGGAACATGTTTACTATCCAGATTCATTCGTCTGATCAGAGTTTCAAGGTATCTCGACTTCAATTGGCGGTTTGCCATTGTTTGTTTAACTGGAGGGAGCTTAAGGATGACACCCAGAATAGCCGCCATTGCCCTATGGCTGAGAAGAGCCTGATTATCGAAAATGAGATTCTGTAGTTTCCCTCTTTCAACGGCCATTACAACAGCGAGATGAACGGAACTAAGTGGTGTTATGACCCGCTGGGAACGTAATTTTAATGCAATGTGATTTCCCTGACAGACCCTTGCACAAAGACCACAACCCAGGCATGTATCCTCACGCAATTGGGCCTTTTTATTTTTTGGATTGCGGGGATCGTTAGCCGAAACAAGACTCATGGCTTCCACGGGGCAAACGTTCACACAATGACCGCAGCCTGTGCAATCTTCTTTCTGAATCTCCGGCAGAAAATTTGTAGTATGAACAGGATGCAGAAGGCCAAAACGCCTGGCGGCGATCATGGCCTCACAACAGCAGCCACAGCAGTTACAGATGAAATTTACTTTCTCACGGGCATTGGAACCGAACTGAACGAGCTTCTGATCATAAGCGACGTTGAGCAAATCCAGACATTCCTCCGCACTAACCAGCCGGGCATGACCGTGCTTGATCAAAGACTGTGCAGCCACGTTAAAGGTCATGCATATCTCCTTCGGTGCATTACAATCGCGGTCGAGATGCTGCATTTTATGACGGCAATAACAGATGCTGATGCCCCTGCATGATGCCGTTTTTATGACCTCTGTGGCTCGTTCATATTCCAGAACGCATAAGCTGATTTCAGGGGAAAGCGCCGGTTCGTGAACGAACACTCGACCTAACTGTGTTTCTCCTTCCGTAAAAAGAGCTTTGATGAAGTCCTCTTCCACATTAAGATACTGATAGAAAAGTTCGCTTAGTGCCTTCTGATCAATATCTCCGCGGAGTCGCATGAGGGAAAACTCGAAAAACCCGGCCATCGGCGGTGGCAGGACATAGGCTTGCTTTCCATTTTCCTCCATGTCGAGAAGAATTGCTCGATCTGCAAGGTCATCTAAAATTTTCTGAGCATCCGATGTCTTCATCTTCCAAATACGGGCAGCCTTCTCCACCGTGAACGGTTTTATTGGAAGAAGAGATACAAGGGCGGCATCTTTTTCGCTGAAGAGAACCTTCAGAATTTTATAGAGAGTATCAGATGGGGGTGCCCCCTGGGGAAAACGATTAATACGATCTACAAGAGCTGTATAGCCCGACTTTACCAAGTGATGGGTCATGGCATCCTCGATTTTTTCAGCGTCCTGATTTATAAGGTTCAATCTATGAAAATATGAATGTTACTTGCGTCTAGAACATATATCATATTTTTATTTAGAGTTCTGCGCCTTTTTGGTGATTTCCATTTGAAACCCCCATGCCGACCTGTCGGCACAAAGGAGAATGAAAATTTAGCCATTCTGGAGGTTCCTCTTTGTGTATTGATTGGAATAGGTTATTTTGAAAGTACTATACCAAATACGAAGGAGGGGGCACCATGGATATTATAAATAATCAAAAGAGGATGCGGCCTTGATGTTCACAAGAAAACAATAACAGCATGTATCATGGGGACCGGCATAAAAAAGGAAATCAGGACTTACAGCACAATGACGAATGATCTTTTAAGGCTCAAGATGTGGCTGAAAGAAAACTTTATAACTCAAGTAGCAATGGAAAGCACAGGGGTATACTGGAAACCGGTATTCAACATATTGGAAGACAGTTTTGAAGTGATGCTGGTAAACGCACGGCATGTCAAGAATGTACCGGGAAGAAAAACGGACGTACAGGACAGCGAATGGCTCTGCAAGCTGTTGAGGAGCGGATTGGTAAGAGGCAGCTTCATCCCACCCATAGAGGTCCGGGAACTCAGGGACTTGACCAGGTACAAGAGGAAACTCATCCAGAATGTAACCTCTGAGAAGCAGAGGATAGAAAAGATACTGGAGGATGCAAATATAAAACTCTCTTCCATTGCTTCGGATACATTCGGGGCGAGTGGGAGCAGGATAATCGAAGAGCTGATGAAAGGCAAGCTTGACGCAGAAGAAATGGCAGAGTTAAGCAAGGGAAGACTGAGAAGAAGGAAAGAAGAACTCAAAGAGGCGCTAGTGGGAAAGATGCAGGAAAACCACAAGTTCATGATCAAGGCGTCCCTGAGACATATAAAGGCAATTGAGGAGGAACTCTCTGCTCTGGAATGCAGGATACAGGAGAAGATTGAGAGACACTTCAAGGTAGAATACGAACTCCTCAAAACGATACCAGGTGTGAAAGAAAATGCTTCTGTAATTATTGCAGAGATAGGTGTCAATATGGACATATTCCCTACCGAGATGCACCTTTCCTCCTGGGCCGGGATGAGTCCGGGCAA
>PLMX01000238.1:0-10675 GCA_003142635.1 Syntrophaceae bacterium
TCGACATCAATCCTAATACTGGTAAACCGGAAGGATTGAGCCGGCGAACTGCGGTTGCGACAAACAGAGTGTACGTCGACCGCCACCGACCGTCTCACATCCTCCTGCCTCTCATCGCTTACTAGACTGCATCTTTAGTAAAATTCTGTATAAATGAAGAAATTTCTTGACTTTCCCTGTGCAATTATTGTATACAATATTACAATACACAATTAAGTACATTGTTATATACATCCTATATTCATTTTCACACTTACACATCCCGAAAAATCAATCTATGCTTATGGCTGCAGAACAATCCTGAAATAACCGCCGTCGAGCTTGCTGCGGCGATATCTACATTATCAAGGCCAACCCCTGCTCGGCCGATCACAGCAATTTTCTCTGCATGGTCAATAATTTCCTTTCTGACCTTTGTCGTGCTCCTTATGGCCAGAACATCGTAATCCCTGATGATGCCTTTGAGTTCGTCCCTTGTTAGATTCGTCATCACGTCTACCTCAATGCCGGGTGCGTTCTTCAATATTTGTATGCCATCTGCCGCCAGGGTGTCTCTCACGAGAACTTTCTTCATATAAAATGATCGTCCTGAAATTAATCCCCCAACTCGCTATTTTTCCCGAGCGTATGGCCAAGCCATCATACCGCCCTCCATAACTTTTATGTTATGCCACCCCTTGCCCTCAAGGACGAGGGCGGCCTCGTATCCCCTGAGAGATATCTTGCAAAAACAAATAATTTCCTTCTCCCGGTCTTCGGGAAGTTCATTGAGCCGCTTTCGAAGGGCGCCAAGGGGAATGAGGATTTCGCCTATGCCGAGTCGCATTTGCTCATGTTCATCCGGTCCTCTCACATCAACGAGGAACGGTTTTTCGTTGTTCGTCAATTTCCGCATGACTTCCATGGTGGAAATCCCCTTCATCCGGCCCTTCATCTTGTTCTGCATGATGTGCGCTGTGGCAATAAAATGATCAATAGCAAGAGAAAAAAAAGGCGCATAAGGGAGATCGGAATTAACAATATCCTCGACAGTCAGGTGGCCCTGAATGGCCATGGCCCACTGGCTGATCTGTTTGCTCACGTTTCCAGGGCCTACACACTGGGCGCCAAGGATCCTGCCCGTTGCCGTGTCAGCAACGAGCTTTGTCACCAGAAGTTTACCTTCCATGAAACCCGGTTTATCGGGGCTTGTGTTTATCACAGTGATAATATCCTTGTACCCTGCTTTTTTTGCCGCAGCCTCTGACAGTCCCGTCGAGCCCGCCGCGTAATCAAATACCTTGCATATCCCCGTCTGGATCGTTCCGGGAAACGTCACACAGTTCTCCGATGCGGCGTTCTCCCCCGCCACCCGTCCCTGGAGATTGGCGAGATCGCCGTAGGGGGCCAGCACCTTCCTGCCGGTAATACGATTAATTGTCTCAACACAGTCTCCCACGGCATAGATGTTAGGATCGGACGTCTGCATGTATTCATCCACCAGGATCCCCCCCGTTTCCCCGATTTTTAACCCCGCCTGCTGGGCCAGTCTCACGTTCGGTTTTACACCGATGGCCACAACCGCAAGCTCGCAAGGCAATTCCGCTCCGTTCTGAAGCTTTACCGCTGTCAGTTTGCCGTCCTCGCCGAGGAACCCGGCAACGCCGTTATCAGTAATAACATTTGCCCCTTTGCTCTTCACATGATTCTCAACAAGCTTTGCAAGCTCCCAGTCAAGGAACGTAAGGAGCTGGGGCAGCAGTTCGATAACAGTAATCTCGACGCCCGCAAGTTGAAGGGCTTCGCAGGTCTCGATACCGATCAACCCGCCCCCAACCACCACGGCTTTTTTGATCTTTCCTTCGTCTCGAACTTTCCGGAGGAAGTCGGCATCCTTTATGGAGTGCAGTGTGGTAATCCCGGAAAGCCCAATGCCGGGAACGGGAGGCATTTGGGACACAGAGCCGGTGGCAATAATCAATTTATCATAGGTCATTTCACCAGTCTCACCTGTAACCGTATTTCTGAACGAAACGGTGCGTCCCTTCCGATCGATGGCGGTCACTTCCGAATTCACCCTCGCCTCGATGTCCTTTGCATTAAGGTAGAATTGAGGATTCCTCGTCGTACCCCTAGACGTGCTGAGGAGCATGTTTCTGTCATCAAAAAAGCCTCCAATGTAATAGGGATATCCGCAGGAAGCCATGGAGAGATCGGCATCCTTCTGCAGGATGGTAACCTCGGCGCTACTATCGATTCTTCTCGCTTTTGCCGCTGCCTTGGGACCGGCTGCGGAACCTCCAACCACAACGATCCTTCTCTTTTTCACCATAGTCTCAACTCCATATTTAAAATTTGAAGCTCCAGCTTATAGACACCCGGCCGGTTCTTGAGCCACAGATACCAGTAAGGATAACAATGCCACATGTGGCTTACATATTGAAGGAAAAGCTACCCGCTAGGGCACGGATATTCTCCCGAAACAATTCTGCAAAGAACGCTCCGACTACGCTGAACGGACCACCGTAACCGAAACTAACCACCATTCCCCACCAGAATAGGAAGGTTCCATTTGAGATCAGATGGAAGTGTCAACCGAAAATTGACTATCTGTGATAACCGACACAACCAATACCTTCTTGTCAAAGGGTTTGGACAGCTCTCTCCTACCTTCTCTGCCGCACCGATGCCATAGAATACTTCTGGGGTACTCGAAAAAAATTAGCCTTCTGAATCTCCATATCTTCCCCTCCTATGTTTAATTTCGATGAACTGAGCTCATCGTATTTTCTCAAACTGCCCCAGACATGGGAGTGCTTCGAGACATCTCACTCTCACCCTTCAGCACTCATCCAATTCCAATTTCTTCAGGATCTCTGGGGAGAGCTTTTCCCGTTCCTCTTTGGTTACTTCCCTCATAATCGTCCATGCCCTTGGAAGTCTGGGTGTAGCCTCATAGGTTTCGTAGGGGATGGGATACGTGTATTCTCCGGCGCTCGTGGCTTCCAACCCTTCCGACATCTCCCAGAACCTCGCTACCGACAACCCGACGATCATTTGATGTTCGCTGTAACCCGCAAATACCCTCATCCCCGTACAGCCTAAACTGATGTTGAGACCGTTCGTCAGGTAAGGAACCACAACTCCATCCCCGCACACGCCCTGACTCGTACTCGTACTGAATGAAAGCCTTTTACCGTCTTTCCAGACGGCCGATTGACATATCCTCCAGATCTGTGCGGGGTATCCCACGAAGAGAATCACGTCCGGGTCCACCGGGGTTCTTTCAAGAGCAGAAACGATCACGTAATGAAATACCCCGGCCGTTATTCGCGGGATCTCACTCTGCAGGGTCTGGCCGGCCTGAATGTCTTTCACCTTCCTTCCGGCGTCCCGTTTTCCGCTCATGACATGGCGCGGTGGGTCATACAGCCCCAAAGTGCTTGCGCCTTTACAACAGATGATATTATTCTCAGTTGCCTGAAGGACCTTTCTTTTCACCCTTGCTTGCTGTACGAATTGACAAAATGTAAATCTTTCTTTTGGAATTTCGACCCCAGGCAAAAGCTCCTTCCGTAGGCTCACCGCCACGGGAGAACCCTCCAGACACAATATCTCTTTACATTTGTTCGCAACCGCTACCCATGTTCCCATCGTTCTTCCTTTCTCCTTAGAATCTCAAGGATTCATCAAGGCAATGAAGGCATTGAAGTCCTTCATATGTTCAATATTTTCTATCTTGCCGCAGATCATGTCGATCTTTCGCTTCGGCAAAATCCTTTCCGCGCACTCCTTGAACTTCTTCGTCAAACCCTCTGCGGTTATCGGGTTGTAAATGTTCGGTTATCACTACCCTCTTCTTCTGACCAATTTTCGGTTATTACAACCAACCGAAATCGAATTTGAAGACAAAACCCACATTGACAAGCATCTGGAGGGTTCTGTACTACGTCATTAACCTGTCTCTGGGCTTCCAAGGTACCCCTCATCACGCTCCCATGGGGGCCTCGTTGTGGGGTTTCCTCTCATGGACCCGATGCGGGTCTGGAAGTATTTTGCTAATCGTCCAGCGCACGACGGCATTCTCTAAGGATCGAACCCATCGCCTCCTGCGTCGACAATATCCACATGCTGCCCCAGCCCACTTTTATTGCGATAATACAGCGCCGACATCACGGCAAAAGCTGCATGGGTTCAGGCGTTGACATCGCCCAGAGAGGTTCCGGCCTTTGTGGGCGGGCTGTCAGGGTGGCCTGTAAGCGACATGAAACCGCTCATGGCCTGGGCAACGATGCCAAAGGCCGTTTTCTGCGCATAGAGCCCGTTTTGGCCAAAGCCGCTGATACTGCCCAGGATGATGCGCGGGTTGATCTCCTTCAGAACGGGGTAGTCGACCCCCAGGCGCTTCACCACGCCAGGTGTATAGTTCTCGAGAACAATATCTAAAATCTTGACCAAGTCTTTGAATATCAGCAACCGTCGAGTGGCCTTTNNTCATGTTCAGCGTGATTCCCATATTTGCTCCGGTTCAGCCCTAGAAAATAGCCACTACGGTTTCGTAGTATACCGTCCTCCTATACCTTTTTCAACTTCCGGGGGTTTATCGCGCGTCGCTTCACCGCCAAGAGCTTCAATCTTGCTTACTTCCTCACCCTTATCGGCGAACAGGGTCGAACAGTAAGGTTCTGCGTAAAAGCAGCTCAAATCAAGAATTCGAATCCCCTCAAGCGCGCTCAATTTGAAAAAATAGGTAAAACGGTCATGATCTTGGACATGAGTTTCAGGGGTTCGGGTGATGCCAAGTATCTGTGCAGCAAGACCCTCTGGACGCTCCGGCATGTGGTTGCGGAAAAGGGTCTGGACAGAGAGCTCTTTCACCCGACTACGGAGAACCTGGCGAAGGTGTTTGGGGTGGATACCTCGAAGCAGCGGATCGATTCCGTTCATATCCGTTCCAACATGCGACGTTCGGGGAGGATCTGCATTTTCTCCCAGAGCATCCATAACTTTCTGATCAACCTCAAGCGGCAGCGCCGGGGGATCTTTGAAACGATTGAGAAAGAGCTTTTGGACCGGTACCTGACTGAGAAGGCCCTGGGTTGTTTCTCCCTGGTGAAGCCGTCTGAGTCGGAGAAAACCCTGGAGACGGTCAGCCGGGACCTCTTTTCTCTGGTTCAGTGTTTTCGTGAGAATAAGCAGGTGAAGTCCATGACCACGTTCGGCGTCCTCCTGCGGGTCCTGAAGGATCAATGTGACGTGGCCGATCAGTCGGCGGAGATAGCGCTGAAGAATCCCAAACAGATTTTATCGTCTTCTCTCCAGAATCCCTCCGATCCGGACGCCGGGTATGACGCCCACAAGGGTCAGGGATACCAGGTTCAGGTCATGGAGACCTATTGCGATTCTTCCGATGAAGCGATCAAAGAGAAGACCTGAATCTGATCACCCATGTGGAGATTGAAGCGGCTCATGTCAGCGATGCCCATGCCCTGATCCCCGCCCTGGAATCGACCAGAGAGAGGGGTCTTGCCCCGGAAGAGGTTCTGGCGGATACCCCCTTTACGGCAGTGACGACAACCGTGAGAAGGCCAAGGAGATGTGCATTGAGGTTGTCTCTCCTGTCATGGGGACGCCGAAGGAAGAAACCCTCAGTCTGGCCGATTTTCCACAGACGGAAAAGGGAAAGAAGAATACCTATAACGTTGCCTTTGCCTCGGAGCATTGCAGCGTCTGTCCCCTCCTGGATCAATGTCCCGTCAAACCGGGGAAGAAGCGTCATTATCTTCGCTTTGACCTCAAGACCCTGCGGATCGCCATCCGCCGGGCCAGGGAGCACACCCCGGAGTTCAAGGACAAGTACCGTTGGCGCTCCGGGATTGAATCGACCTTTTCGGAAATGGACAAAAAGACAGGGGTCAAACGTCTCAGGGTTCGAGGTCTGTCCTCCGTGGGCTACTGTGCCCGTTTAAAAGCCATCGGAGTCAACCCCTTCAGGGCAGCCAGGGTGAAGCTGGGCGCTGGATACCCTCAAAGCCGCACCCGGAGCAGTTTCGGCCGCCATCTGTTCTATTATTTTGACTGTCAAAGAGCGTTTTCTGAGTCCGTGGTGCCGGCTCAGCGATATTTTCGATTCGGCGACTGGAAATATGGCCTACGTTTCCAAAATCGCCGTGTGACTTTTTACGAGGCCGAGATTATTGATTTTACATTGATCCATGATTATATTTCTGATCAATTTAAAGCTGGAACCTCGAAAGCTTTACTGTTCTATTCTATCTGGCACAGTTCCGTAACGCCCTTATCGTAACGGAACTGTGCCGTTTTAATGCAACCTAATTGTCCTAAAAAAACTCCCCAAAGCCCCCTGCATGACGAATGATCCTTGTCCTGCTCCGTCATTTCGAACAGGCGTTTGCGCACCTAGGTGCCAGCTGAGTTCAGCAGGATATCAATGCGGCCGAACTGCTTGATGGTATCGTGTACCACCTGTTCTGCCTCCAGGATTTGGGAAAGATCGGCCTAAACAACAAATCCCCGAGATCCTGCCTTCTCAGCCGATACGAGCGTTTCCTCCAACGAAGATTGCGTCCTTGCTACCAGTACGGCATCGGCGCCCACCAGCGCCATTCCCTGCCCCAACCTTTGACTCGCCCCGGTGACAAGTGCTACGTTCCCTTTTAAGCCAAACTTACCCAGAATCATTTATTCCACTTCCCGCATAAAAAGACCTATTTTAAGTTTTGTCGCTTACGCCGCATCCGGTTTATCTATTGCTGATGCCAAAGGCTAGACCCGCAACCTCCCATTGGTTTGCGGATACAGGACCGGTAGACTCATATCCGCTTGATTAATCACGTAACGTTCGATCGTCGAAATTTATAAACCAACTGTATTATTATACATGATTGTATGCAATATTAGTAACGTATAGTACATACATCATACAGCATTCCATGTCAAGGGGAAAATCATATCCGGGACAAAAAACATTGCCTGTAAACAAGTGAATCGTATAGTGAAAGACCGGGGCAATAAGGTGATTGGGTTATTATCGTCGCGATGAATCATTTTCGGAAATCAGGAAACCAGCTCACCCAGATTTTCAGCTATTATATCTATGCGCGGCCTCCATGTCTCGGCGGCTTCTCGCGATGAAATACCGCTTAAAACGTGCGCAACGGGACAGCCTGCCGCCTGTCCCGCTGCTATGTCCGTATCCACACGGTCGCCGACTACAAGAACCGCTTCATTTGCCATACCCATACGATTGCAGGCTATTTCGATCAGAAGGGGAGATGGTTTTCCCGCATAGATCGGGACAATATTTGTAGCCGTAATAATGACTGAAGCCCATGCGCCCGCGCCGGGAAGTTTTCCGCGCGGAGTTGGAAATGATTTGTCGGGATTAGTTGCGTAGAAAGGCAATCCACGACCCACCAGCAGTGTAGCCTCGCACATTTTCTTGAAGTTGATCTGCCTGTCGACGCCGATGACAACCGCCTGTGCACTTTCGGTCTCATCGACGGACAGTGGTATGAATCCCTTCTCTCTCAAAGCAGTTGTCAAACCCGACTCTCCTATCGCGAAGACAGGTCCACCAGACGGAAAGCTTTGGCTGAGAAGATGGGCAACCACCAAAGAAGAGGTGACCACCTGCCAAGGCTCAACATGCACGCCAAGCGCAGCCAAACGTGCGACATATTGTTCTGGAGTTTGTGTCCCATTGTTGGTAGCAAAAGCTACTTTCAGTCCCCGTGCGCGGATGCGTTCGAAGATGGCTGGCAGGTTCCCTATCTGTATGTCCCCCTTCCACAGAACACCATCCATGTCAAGAATCAGGGAGCGGATATTGGATGAAATGAAATTCATAGTTTACAAAAAAGACGGGGGACCCGTCTGAGTTTTCCGGGTATCATGTCTTGTATCGATCATTTTGATCGAGTAATCTGACGGTCAATATTTCTATGACTGGTTCGCTTTGTGGAAAATGTCTAAAAGATAACTGGCGAGATCAGAGAAATATCCCGGACGCAAGGCGCACATCACGATTCTCGCCACGGCAGAACCTATCTGGGATCAGATATCACGAATCCAGAGAGAAGCGAGCGCAGCGCCGCTTCATAGACAGAGGGATGCTCCACCCAGTGTCAGCCTCAGACGTTCCATTTCATAATAGAGACTCACGACGATGTGAAGCCCAGAAGAGCCGACAGGATACCCAAGAGCGACACCTGCTGGACCGTGTTTCTTTTGAGGCATTGAGAAAATCAATCCAGTTATTATTCCCGACCCACTCTTCAATACTTTTGAGGTTCGTCTCACCTCTCTTAATAAGTCCCTCCATCCACATTTCCTTTGCCCATTTGAGGGTATCAGGGTGGTCCTCCACGCAGATCATGGAAGGGGTATTTATTGTATTCTCCATCAAAGATTGCCTTGTCGATCTTTCCGCCTTTTTTCACGCGGAAGACTTTTGGCAGCGACCACTGTAGATTGTAAGTTTCCATGCGCTGAATAGCCATCGGGTTTAAAATGAGCATGCCGTGGACTGCTTCACTGCCTAAACATTTCTGCCAGCAGTATGTCAGGGCATCCACCTTTGACAAGTCAACCGTCCTGGCGAATACTCCATTGGTGGCATTGCATAGGGACAAGCCTTCCCTATCCTTTGGAATCTAGTTCTAGTCGAGGATTCTAACGCCACTGGTGGTACCATTGGCGACAAAGACAACATCATGGGACCAGTTAGCGGCTTTCATGTTCGGTATTCTTCGGCAATCGGATTTTAATACGGATAGCACTATAATCAGTTTTTTCATCTTTAGCTCCTCGTAAACTTTGATTTTATCTATTCGACCAAAGTACCATGTTATGTTTACCCACCGGCAACATAGGAAAATATGACGATTTCGTCGTCTTCTACCAGCAGGACTGAAGATTCATGTGACATGTCAAGGCGGCGGCCATTTACCAATATATTGATAAAGCCTTTTATACGACCATGTTCATCAAATATCGCTTTACGAAAGGCTTCGTTCTGCATACTGATGCCCCTAATCAGCCCTCCGGCGGTTTCCCCCTCGTGCACTTCCAACACTCTTTCTGAAAAGCAACGACTTAAATCAGCAAGAAGTTTTATTCGAATCCTCATATGCAGACCCTCGGCGGGATATGCCCGCGCAACTGCAGAGATCACAGTCAGTATCCCGGATAATCATAGGAATGACAACAAAATCGCTATGACTTCGCCACAGACACACAAGCCAACCTTTAAATTATCCGGAAATATTCAATATATGCATTCAGTTTTGCCAGGAATAATCACTTTTGCTTACCGGAAAACCATTCATCAGAGTCCCATGCACAGGTGTTCCACACTGCAATCCAGCCAGCCACGTATTTTAATGCTCGATCATTTAGCTTTACATCAGCTTTGCAAGCTCGGCTACCGCCGTTTCGGCAAATAAAGGATCATTGATGTGGGCGTCCACTTCCATGACCCGGACGTGAGGCTGCAGGCACTTCTTGAAAGAACTTATGAACGCTGCATCCCGCTCCGGATCATAGAGCGCTTCACCCTTGTGGCAGTACATTGAGAATCCCTGCAACGGGATCAGCACCAGGAGCGCCCCTTTGGCCCGGTTAAGCTTCTCCGCCATTATCTCTGCGATGTGCATCATTTCTTCGGCGGTAGTGCTGACCATCGTAACGGCCGGATTGAACTTATAAACCTTGCGTTTCTTGAATTCCGGGGCAAGATCGTCTATGGGGCCCATAAGGATGAAGTCCACGCATCCCGGTACGACAACCTGCGGAATCCCATTTCTGCCAGCAGCTTCAAGCCGCTCGGGTCCGCTAGCATGAACTCCGTTGTAAATCCAGTCGACCACTTCGTGGGTTGTAAGGTCAAACACTCCATCGAACAACCCCTGGTCGATGAGTTCCTCCATGCACATCCCACCTGTTCCGTTCGGATGAAAGACGACCACCTCATAGCCTCTTTCTTCCAACTTTTTTTTCGCCATCATCGCAGCAGGCGTTGTGTTTCCGTACATGGTCATGGCAACTACATTCTTTCCTTCGAGTCGGGTGCTTACTTCCATATCCAGCATTCCACTCATTGCCCCAACTGCCGTGTTGAAGATCTTCCGGCTGACTTCGTTCACACCGAAAATATCGATTACGGAGTGCATGATAAGCATGTCGCTCGTTCCTACGAAAGTGCCAAATGTCTGTTGCCCCTGCGCAACGGGTGTGAGCAGCAACTTTGGCACGCCCAGTGGAAGGGCTCTCATTGCCCCTGCTGCAAGCAACGCTCCATCAAATCCTCCAATTGCCATTATCCCCTGGAACTCTCCTTTGTCATACAACTTTCGGACGATCTTCACGATGCCCGGTACCATGAGTTCAATAGCTTCGCTACGGTTATGAAACACCGACACAAGTTTATCCAGAGACGAACCCGCCTCTTCCAAAATGTTTTCCCTGTTCACATCCGCATGAACGCCTTGAGTCTTTCCTGTAAACCCCATATCCACGACAAAGACACTCTTGCCTCTTTTTGCAAACTGCTCTTTGATGAAGCGGACTTCATCTCCTTTTGTATCGAGTGTCGCCAGTATTGCTACTATTTTCCCCATTACACTTCTCCTTTCTATAAGCTACCTCCATCAAGGAGTGATCCTCCCCCAGCAGG
>PLMX01000238.1:10715-11274 GCA_003142635.1 Syntrophaceae bacterium
GTGTTTTATGTGGCTCAATAACATACAGCTTAACTGTTTGTCCGTTTTTTTTATGGAACACCATAGGCATCAATCCTTAACCAGCATAACCATGGGATACAACACCGCGATGACGATTATCGATATCGACTGTTAATACGTAAGTCATCATAAACTCGCAGGTATCGTATGGCAAAAACAGTCTGCGGAACATAACATTTCAGCGGTGAAAACATCTTACCGAGGTTATACTTCTATTCCCTGAATCAATTTCAATCCAGAACATACAGCATTTATTTTTTTAAATCCTTGATAACCGCCGTTTCAGGCAAAAATAGAAGAACAAAGAGCCCAATCACGGACATGCAACTGGCTGTCAAAAGGCCCATCTCCAGACCGTACATCTTTCCCAGTACCCCGACAGTGAAGGGAGCAACAACTGCGCCAATTCTGCCGACATTGAAACAAAACCCACCCGCCAATGCACGGATATTTTCTGGAAACAACTCTGCAAAGAACGCTCCAACTATGCCGAAGGGACCACCATAACCGAAACCAACCACCATTCCCCACCAGAATA
>PLMX01000197.1 GCA_003142635.1 Syntrophaceae bacterium
TCCTGTTTAGTAATGACTATGCTTCTGTGGGGCAGCTGCAAGGTCTGACCGGGATATATCATGTTGTAGTTTCTGATGTCCGGATTCAACTGCTTGATATCTTCTACGACTTTTCGAAGCTCGGGCATCTTCACATTCAGCTCGCGCATGGCGATCCGGCTTATGGAATCGCCTTTTCTTATGGTATAATTTAATGTTTCGGAACTCTCTTTCCCTTCCGGAGCAGCGCGCCGTTCCGCTTCGGGGAGTATAACGACCTGGCCGGGTTTGATTTTGTTTAGATCTTTTATTTCCGGATTCAGTTTTTTTATCAGCGTGAGTCTGTGTGCAGTTACTCCCGCCTGGGCTCTCATGATTTGAAACAGCCACTCCCCTTCCTTAACTACGTACGGGCGTGTCTTTGCGCTTAGCGTTGCTGTCTTTTGAAAGGAAAGATGGGCAGTATCCTCCTCGGCGAAAGAGTATTGCGCTGTAACGGTGAGAAACGTCATGGAAAAGAGAATGAGACAGATTAATCTCAGACCGGCATTGCCCATAACTATACCTCATTAAAATATTGCACTGCTTTAGAATGCAAAAAAGTAGTTCTTGCAAACGGCGTAATGAGCCATGTTATTAGCATAATTATTGTCGCTGTGCAAAGTAAAATCTCAATATCATTAGGTTCATTCAATACCGGGATCATGTGCTGCGGGGATTTTCGGACTGCCTTTATTGAATTCGGCAGCGACCGCATTCCGGGCAGCCTGCTGCGGGGTAAGCGAGCGAACGACGAACGATGCTGTTCCCTAAGAATCGAAGATTCTCCGCAGCTCCCTCCGGAGAGCTTCAATATCAATGGTTCAATATCAATGGTTGCAAGAACCGGCATTAATGATATAATAAACGCGATTGATGAAGAGATGACCGCATTTCCCAAATGAGGATAGCGAATGGCTAATATGGAAAATAATCCGGCTTTTGTCAAAGAGCTCCAGGCGAGGTTTGATAAAAAATTAAAGGAAAACGAAATCTCGGTATTGGAATACTGGAAAGCACAGATTGATAGACTGCTGGCCATGAAACCGGACGGTATTGCATCACTCCAGTCGCAGATAAAGAGAGTCTCGGATATGATGGATACGAGAATAAGAACGATGAAAAGGGAATAATATGGAGAGCATAGCGAATTTCTTATTTGAAGTGGGCATGTTAAAGAGAACTCCGAGAACAGGCTTCAGGTTCTTGGGATCGGGCTGCGAATCGGTGGCTGAACATATTCTGCGAACGATATTCATCGGCTATGCCTTAAGTAAGCTTGAACCCGGTCTGGACGAATTGAAGGTGCTGAAGATATGTCTTGTCCATGACCTCCCCGAAGCCAGAACCGGCGACATGAACTATATGTATAAGAAATATGTCACCGTGCACGAGGAAAAGGCCGTACGGGAACTCACGCAAACAGTGTTCTTCGGCGATGAAATTAAATCCGTCATCGACGAATTTAACGAGAAGAAGACGAGAGAGGCTCTCATTGCGCACGATGCCGACCAGCTTGCTCTAATTCTCCAGCTGAAAGAATACGGCGACCTTGGCAACAAATACGCCGACGAATGGATCGAGTTTGCGAGAAGGCGACTTCATACTGAAACTGCGAAAAAACTGGCACTCAGCATCATTAAGACGGATTCCTCCGAGTGGTGGTTCAAAGACAAGAGCGATTGGTGGGTGAATGGTTGCAGCGCCGATAATGAATAGAAATGAAAATCTTCCGCAGGTTGGTCCTTGAAACGCCCTCCCAGAACAAACCCGGACAATCTAATTTTTCCACGATCCAATTGAATTCGGTGGCTACCGCATCCCCCCGATGTTACTGCGGAGAGCTTCAAATCAGCATGTCGCCTCTTGCGCAGCGCGTGATTTAAGGCGAGGAGCTGTACGGTATTTTGTTGCGGCGGGCGTAATCCTGCAGCGAAGCGGATCGGGAACTCCGCATGATTGGAGGATGCACACCTGTCAGAATGTCTGCCGATTCAGTATTCCTCTCAGGGATGAAGTGGCGTCGTAATATTAGCGGAGAGGTCTGTCAGTCGGACAAGGTCTCACGACAGGGAATTCTTACAAGCTCTCAGCCCTGGGCTGGACAATGGGCTTTCGTGAGGCGTCGAATTGGCATTTCTGAAGCCTCTCTTCGCCTTGACAACGATGGTTGGATTCTGTTCTCTGCTTGACAGTAGTGCAAAAATACCCTACATTATCGCCGCTTTTAGTAATTCAGGAGAAGAGTTGACCATGGCCACAAAAAAAAAGAGAAGAACGGATGAGATAAAGGTAAAGAAAAAGAAGAAGCGCATGAAGAAGTCTATTCTTTTTTTGATTATCACTACGATTGTGGCGTGTCTCATATTTTTCTTTGTAATCATTTTCGAGTATGTGTTCCCGACAACCAGGGATAACGCCGCAAGGAAGGAAAAACAAGAGGTGGTACTATACTTTTCCGATGCGAATGAGCGGTTTTTAGTTCCGGAAAAGAGGTATATTCCCAAGGAAGAGAATGACCAAGCCAAGGCCGGGGAATTGGTAAAGGCTTTGCTCGAAGGTTCGAAGACAAAGCTTGTAAGGACCTTCCCGGAAGGCGTAGCGCTCGACAATGTCAGAATAGACGATAAACAAACCGCTTATGTCAGCTTTGACAAGAATCTTGTCAAACAGCATCCCGGCGGCAGTACCAGCGAAATGGCGACAATATATTCGCTGACCAACACCCTGATGCGCAACATCAACGGCATCAAGAGGGTGAAGTTATTGATAGATGGGAAGGAAGTGGAGTCTATCAAAGGGCATGTTGATACGAGGCAGCCGTTTACCATGAATAAGGACATGTTCGCGCCGGGTGCAAAAGAAGGGTAATGCAGGGATACAGGGATTCACTTTCAGGTTGGCCCATGGCTACAAAAAAGAAACTTTCAAGAACAAGAAATATCGGTGTGGTGGCCCATATAGATGCAGGCAAGACCACTGTCACCGAAAGAATACTCTTCTACACGGGGATATTGTACAAGATGGGAGAGGTTCATGACGGCGAAGCCGCAATGGACTGGATGCCGCAAGAGCAGGAGAGGGGAATAACGATTAGTTCCGCTGTTACGGCCTGCACCTGGGAGAATCATGATATCCAGATAATTGATACTCCGGGCCATGTGGATTTTACCATGGAGGTTGAACGGTGCCTGAGAGTTCTTGATGGGACGTTAGTCGTGTTTTGCGCCGTTGGCGGTGTTGAACCACAATCAGAAACAGTCTGGCACCAGGCGGATAAATATGGCGTCCCCAAAATAGCTTTTATCAATAAGATGGACAGGGTCGGCGCTGATTATTTCGGTACCGTCAAGATGATGGGTGAAAGGTTTAATTCAATACCGTTACCGATACAGATACCTCTCGGTGAGGAAGATCAGTTCAGGGGCATCATAGACCTGATCAGACAGAAGGCGGTCACCTGGGATGACAGTACGCTAGGGTCGTCTTATTCGGTGTCAGATATTCCATCTGACGTTCTTTCGCAGGTCAAAGAGCATCGTGAGAAGCTGATTGAATCACTCGCCGAGATGGATGATCATATTGCGGAGAACTATCTGGAGGGAACAGTCGTTTCGGAAAAAGAAATGATAAGAGCCATCAGGCAGGCGACAATCTCTCTAAAGGCTGTTCCCGTAATGTGCGGTTCCGCCTTGAGAAATAAAGGCATTCAGCCGATACTTGATTCTATCGTTAATTTTCTTCCTTCGCCGGATGATATCCCTCCCGTTAGGGGTTTCAATCCTGTGACGAAGAAGAAAGAGGTGCGACACAGCCGTGAAGATGAGCCCCTTGCAGCCCTCGCGTTCAAGATCAGGCAGGATGAGGGCAGAAAGCTGACGTATCTGAGGGTTTATTCGGGTCTCATAAAGGTGGGCGATGCAGTGTATAATGCCAGCATCGGGAAAAGGGAAAAAATTGCGCGACTATTGAAGATGCACGCCAATAAACGGGAAAGAATCGAAAGGTGCGGTGCCGGAGATATCGTTGCCGTTCTGGGTCTCAAGGACACGACGACGGGAAATACGATTTGCGATGAATCCCATCCGATTCTTCTCGAACCTATTGAGTTTTATAAACCCGTCATAAGCCAGGCCATAGAGGCCAAGACGCCGGCTGATCAGGAAAAACTGACAGTCGCGCTGGCCAAGCTTATAGAAGAGGATCCCACAATTGAGGTGAAGTATAATGATGAGACCGCTCAAACCGTAATTTCGGGCATGGGCGAGCTTCACCTGGAAATAGTCATTGATAGATTGAAAAGAGATTTCAGTGCCCATGTTAATGTCGGTAAACCGCGAGTTGTGTATCGGGAAACAATTCAAAAGAAAGTAGAAATCGAAGGAGTCTTTGAAAAGGAGCTTGGCGAGAAAAAACATTTTGGTCATGTTCGTCTGTTGCTTGAACCGAGGGGCAGGGGAGAGGGTAACGAAATTGTCATACAGACCGCCGATGCTGCAATACCGGAAGAATTCCATACCTCCATCCATGAAGGCATTGAAGAAGCGACCCTCAGCGGTGTAATTAAGGGTTACCCGATCGTGGATATCAGGGTAACCGTGACCGGGGGATCCTTTAAAGAAGGGGAATCTACGACGCTCGGGTATAAGATAGCGGCGTCATCCGCTGTCAGAAATGGTTGTTTGCAGGCCGATCCGATACTGCTTGAGCCGATCATGATGGTGGATGTCATCGTGCCCGGAGAATTTATGGGCGAAGTAATAGGGGATATAAATGCAAGAGGCGGAGAAATTCAAGCCATCACGCCGAAGGGAACGATAAGTGAGATCAGGGGCAAGGTACCCCTGAGGGAGATGTTTGGATATTCAACGGACCTGCGCTCTGCAACTCAGGGCAGGGCCACTTTCTCCATGCGATTCTTCGAATACGGTAAGAGTTGATTTATCATCCATGGATGATATTGTTGAGCATTCCATACCGAGGGAAACGTAGCTGACCGGGTGCAGCGTAATTATCTGAGCAACATATGGCGATGATCTTGAAGTTCATGAAAAGATTGTACAGGGAGCGCTTTGTTCAGATCGCCACTGTCATCCTGAGTGTTATCTTCATCAGTGCAACCAGCGTCTATTATTTTGAACGTGCCGGCGAAGAATCCACCATTCGTTCTTTATGGGATGGAGTCTGGTGGGCCGCAGTAACCATGGGCACTGTCGGTTATGGCGACATATATCCCGTGACGGCGGGCGGAAGAGCGGTCGGGTTGATACTCATCTTTGCAGGTGTGGGATTGATGTCCCTTTTCACGGCAACCATCGCCTCCATATTTGTTGAACGGAAAATTAAGGAGGGAAAAGGCTTGGAAACTGTCAAGGAGAAAGACCACATTGTTCTATGCGGCTGGAATCAGCATACCGAAGAAGTCCTCCAGGTGCTGACGACATACGGCTCCATGAAAGATACGCCCATCATCCTGATAAATGAACTTCCGGTTGACGATGTAGATTCCCTCAAGCTCAAATATGACAAATACAATCTTAAATTTCTCAGGGGTAATTACGTTCATGAAGACGTTCTTTCGAGGGCCAATATAACTAAGGCCGCCTTTGCCTTAATAATGGCAGACACATCAGGAAGCCATCCGCATGAGCGGATTGATGAAAGAACAACCCTTGCCGCCTTGACAATCAAGTCTATAGCGCCCAACGTTAAGATCGTTGCCGAGCTTCTCGATAGTGAAAACAAGCAGCATTTAAAACGGGCAAATGTTGATGAAATCGTTATCAGAGGCGAACATGTGGGTTCGCTGCTCGCCAGTGCGATTAATTCCCCAGGTCTCCCCAAGATATTTTCGAGCATGCTGTCTACGGGCGGCACCAACAAATTGTTGCGGGCAGAAATCCCCCGAAGTTTTGTCGGCAGCACATTTAAAGAGCTGTCGTCATTTTACAGGGAAAAACAGCACGCTATCCTGATAGGTGTCCTGACGGAAAAGAAGGCAATGAAGCTTGCGGATATTTTATCGGATGATACATCCATTATTGATACCTTTATCAAGGATAAGATAAGGGAATCAAAAAAAGATTTTTTTTATAAGAAAGAAGAGACGCAATTCATCTTGAATCCTGACGACGGATATATCTTAAAAGACGGCCAATTTGCCGTCATACTTTCGAGGGCAATGCCGGCGAGATGAAGTGATGAGAAAGAGTCTCTCATGCGTCTCGCATAGGAGGCTCCGAAAGTTTCTGGGACATAGTAGATGCTGCAAGACCGGCAGAGGTTTATGCTTGGAGGGATGATTGATGGATACGGACATTGCTGCATTGAAGGATATTGCCCTTTTTAAGAACCTGGCCCCGGAAAAAATCCAAAGCGTTATGCATATCCTGCGTAAAGTCACCTTTTCGGCCAATGAAATCATCATGAGAGAGGGCGATATCGGAGACACGATGTATATTATTCTGGACGGCACCGTCGAGATCGCAAAGAGTCTTATTCTGGACGATGCAGATAATGAGGAGTCGGGGAAGAACAAGGTCTTTACGAGACTTGACGGCGAACAACATGCGGTCTTTGGGGAGATGGCGCTCCTTGAGGAACTGAGGAGGACCGCCTCTGTAAAGGCGGTTACGGATTGCGTTATGTATGAAATGAAGAAGGATGACTTCTTGAAGGCTGCTGAAGAAGACCATGAACTTGGCTACCGTATACTATTGAATCTGGGGCGGATTGTGAGCGCAAGATTAAGGAGAGCGGATGAGGACACAGTAAAACTTACGACAGCCCTCAGCATCATGTTGCACGAGGCATAATTATTCTGGAAAGGGAATGATTTTAACAATGGCAAGAATAAATGATGATGAAGATTTCCGCAACGAAGCATTCAACCCACCTCTGCTTGACAAGGATAAATTGCTGAAGAGTATTTTTCGGATAAGTACTTTTCTTACGGCTCCCTCCAATGTGGATGAAATACTATCCAAAATTTTGGATGAAGTTGTCGATACCATGGGTTTCGACATGGGGATAATCAGGCTTCTTGATGAGACAAAGCAGTATCTGGAAACGAAGGTCGTAAAAAACTACAGCCCTGAAGAGACGGAGAGGGCATTTTCCGTAGCCCTGAATATCTACGAACATGATTGTCTGTCGACAAAGGTGGCAAAATCAGGCCAGGTCATTGCCATCGAGGATGCGGCGACTGATCCGAGAATCACGGAAACTGATCGTTTGCTGACGAAGATTCTCAGTAAGGGCTCCATTGTATGTGTGCCCCTCAGGATAGGCGATGATGTCATCGGGACAATAGCGGCGTGGTGCAAAGAGAAAACAAAATTTTTCACCGAGGAAATCAGCCTCTTTTTGACATTTGCCAGTCAGATGAGCATTGTCATCCACAACACCCGGCTCTTTGAGACAAATGCGGAGAAGATCCGTCAGTTGATGATTCTTCAGGAAGCCGTTTCGGAAATAAACTTGAGTCGTGTCCTCGATAATCGCATACTCGACATTCTCAATAAGAGTGCGCTGAAAATTGCCAGCGCCGACAGAGTGCTCGTATATTTCCTGGACATCGAAAAGGATCGATGTCTCGTCACGGATGGCGGCAAAGTGTTCATCGAGGATAGAAAGGCCTATGATGGGATGATAGGCAAGAGTATCATTAATGAGGCAATGGACAATAATAATATTGTCGTCAGGCGCGAATCTGATGAGCGGTCTCTGACCCTCTTGCCCGTTTATAAGGGTTTCTCATCGGAAATAGCCTTTCCACTTCATATTAAAGACAAGTTTAAAGGGGCGCTGTATCTCGCGAAGCGGACAGGCACCTACTCAGAGGATCAAATCAATATCCTGGATATACTCGTTAAGAATGCAGTTACCTCATATGACAACGTCATTATGCATTCCATGCTTTCACTGGAAGCGGAGTCCCTCAAGACGGAAGTTGAAAAACTGAAGGAGAGGGAAGATATTCTCTTAGGCTTTCATAATATTCTCGGCAAATCAAAGAAGATGATCGGTATCTTCCACGTGATTGAGGAAGTGGCGTCACACAATACAAACATATTGATTCAGGGCGAAAGCGGCACTGGCAAGGAATTGATTGCCCGCGCCATTCACAGGCAGAGCAACAGGTCGCCCAGGCCCTTCGTCGATGTTAATTGCGCTGCTATTCCAGGGACGCTATTAGAAAGTGAACTATTTGGATATGAGCCGGGGGCCTTTACGGATGCACGGAAAAGAAAAATAGGCCTTCTCGAATATGCCAACGGTGGTACGTTGCTGCTTGATGAGGTTGGAAATATGAGCATCCAGCTGCAGGTAAAATTTCTGCGCATGCTGGAAAATGGTTATGTGAGACGCCTTGGTGGAACGGAAAATATACCAATCGATGTGAGGTTCATTTTTTCAACGAATATGGATCTTGCCAAGATGGTCAGTGAAGGGTCTTTTCGCGAAGACCTCTTTTACAGAATAAGAGTAGTCCCTATTGTTATGCCGCCGCTCCGTGAAAGACCGGATGATATACTCCTCCTGGCAAGGCACTATATAGAAGAATTTAATAGGAAGTTCGGCAAAAAAGTGAGGGGGTTCAGTAAAGAGGCAGAGCTGATTTTGAAGGTCTATACTTGGCCGGGGAATGTACGGGAGTTGAAAAACATAATTGAGCGGGTCATGATCCTGCAGAAATTCGGCAGCGCCCTTTCGCCGGAGGACCTTCCAGCAGAAATAAAGGTGGTTCCCAATTATAAATACCTCAAAGTTGAGATTGAAAAGTTTCTTCCTACTCTTTCGTCCGGTGAAATAGATTACACCTTGGTGACACAGAAAATTATGAGCGACATTAAAGAGAAAATCCTTGAAAATGCCCTCGAAATAAGCGGCGGAAACAAGACTGCCGCGGCCAGGCATTTAAGTATTTCCCGTTACAAATTCATCAGGGAGCGAAAAAAAATTGATAAGCATATCAATTGATGACAGACGGCATATCGTGCCAATGCAGCACGATACGTGCTGTATTGGCACAATTACCGAACCATGCGATATCTTAGAATTAGTTCATTTGCGGACAAATATATTGTGCTCTTAGCGCACAAATAATTCCCGGAAATATTAGTCAAATCCTTTCTTCTTAAGATAATCGCTTCATTTCAAAGACAGAGCGGTCCTTACTGTAATTTGTAAATTATTGATTTATAAAACTTATACTCTTATTGTGATTTCCTCGCTCTAAATTCACACACACAGATTGGCGGCAGCATTAAAGTGGCAGCAATTTTGCAGAAGTAAATTACAACTTGAAGAGACCTCTCGAGAACGTAAGAAACCTTTAGGAATAATAGCCGATAGAGCAAAGATGAAAGGTAGATCTCAGAGGTCTCACGAAAATTTATTACAAATATATATATTAGATGAAAAAGGAGGAAGAACGCAAAGACAAAGATAGAAATCAGGAAGACAAGATCCCAGGCGAGAGCTCCGATCTCGGCGAATTCGGTACTGAGCATGAGTTTTTTATCACTGATGATGCCAGGGTTAAAGAGGAATTATCGGATGGAGTTGATGCGAGGGAGACTGTAAAAATGGCAGACGATAGAGATCAAAGCAAAACATTTTTCCTTCCTGATTTTTTCCCCTGCAAAGATTAGCTCTCCTTGCCTCGTAAAATTCTCTAAGTTTGAGTCGGTGGATGGTATTCCTTCCCTCCTTTGCCATCCACCGATCCCCCGGGCAGACAAATGATGAAGGGTCAAAGATTGTCGTCATAGTGGATGACACGGCTATGTTCATCCTCTCAGGTGTCCTTCATCCCGATAAATAACCTTTGCTCCAATGGACGATTGTATTCAGACATGAAATCGGAAGTAAGCAATATCGCCATCGGCTATGATATAATCTCTTCCTTCGATCCTGATCAGTCCTGCTTCCCTCGCTGAAGATAAGCTGCCCGCTCGAATAAAATCGGTGTAGTGTATTATATCCGCTTTTATGAACCCCTGCTCCATATCGCTGTGTATCTTCCCCGCAGCTTCCGGCGCTTTCGAACCGCGGGGCACGGTCCAGGCCCGGAGTTCCGGGCCGACCGTTGTGTAAAAAGTTAGCAATTCCAAGAGAGCGTACCCTGCCCGAATTAGCTTACTAAGGCCCGGCTCCTCTAAGCCCAGACCATTGAGAAATATCTGTTGCTCGTCCTTAGGAAGTTCTGCTATTTCCGCTTCCAAATCCCCGCAGATGGCGATTGCGTTTGAATCTTCCTTGCGTGCAATCGATTCCACTTTCAGGATGTAGTCAGTAGCACCCTTGAGAACAGCCTCGCTGACATTAGAAACATACAGGACCTTCTTTGACGTGAGCAGGTGAAGGTCTCGCACGATCATCTGCTCATCTTCCTGGAAGGTCATCTCGCGTGCAACGGTTCCCGTTGAAAGAACATCCTTGACACGGAGACATGTATCTAACTCTTGACGAGGGACCTTGTCTCCTGTTTTTACGAGCCTTTCGATCTTTGCAATTTTTCTTTCGACGGTCTCCAGATCGGCTATAATCAATTCGGTGTTTATTATCTCTATGTCACGTTCAGGATCGACATTGCCATAGATATGGACGACAGACGGATGATCGAAGCATCGTACGATGTGCACGATAGCATCAACTTCCCTGATATGGCCCAAGAACTTGTTGCCAAGACCTTCACCTTTGCTTGCACCTTTGACGAGCCCGGCGATGTCAAGGAATTCTATGGTGGCAGGAGTGACTTTCGGAGGCCTGACAATTTCGGCAATTCTTTGCAGCCGTTCATCCGGAACTTGTACAATCCCGATATTGGGGTCGATGGTGCAGAAGGGATAATTGGCCACTTCTGCTCCTGCGGCGGTCAAGGCATTGAATATTGTGGATTTCCCAACATTGGGAAGCCCGATAATGCCGCACTTGAAGCCCACGGTATCCTCCTTTGTCAGGCCGCTGTTCTTTTACAGCTTTGATTCTTTAACGGCTGTATGGTGTATCGGGATAGATCAAGGTAACACCGCATCGTTCTCGTTCCCCAATTGACTGGCAGGTTTCTCATTGTAAAGATTCATGGCCGCCTGAATTCCGGATGTGGCAATCATTGTCACTGCATTGCTTACGGTTCTCAGGATTTCGGGCAGCAGTTTCACATCATCCTCGGCAAACTGTTCCAGGACGTATCTCTCAACCGTTAATTTATCAAAAGGTCTTCCGATACCGATTCTTACCCTGATGAATTCCGGATTGACGAGGTTGTCTATTATGGAGATTAGTCCTTTATGGCCGGCGTGACCGCCGCCTGCCTTCAACCGGATTGTCCCGAAGGGGAGATCTATGTCGTCATGAATGACGATGATGTCGTGTATGTCAATCTTGAAGTAGTCTACGATCTTCTTTACTGCAGAGCCGCTGATATTCATGAAGGTCATGGGCTTGACCAGCAGGATCGGAATATCGTCAATCCTGCCTTTTCCATAACAGGCGTCAAAACCTTTCAATTGTACGGGAATGTTGTTACCGGCGGCGATTTCATCAACGGCCAGGAATCCACTGTTGTGCCTGGTGATCTGGTACTTGAGACCCGGATTTCCCAGCCCTATTATAAGCTTCAAACAGTCACCTCTAAGTGGGGATAGAAGTCTTACACTTGACCGGGAGTGCATCCCGCAAACGCGGCTTTGTAGGCAGAGGTCGAACCTGAGAATATTGTCTTTGCCGGGGACGTACCGCACTGCAATCGGAAAACTTCAGTGCTTACTTGCCTTTTTCTTCTTCCGGCGTTTCTACTACTACTTCTTCTTGTTCTTCTTCTACTGCCTCAGCTTTCACGACGGCTTTCGGTGCCGCAACCGATGCTATTATCGTATCTTGCGGATCGAGGACATTTACGCCATCAGGCAATTTTATATCCTGCACTTTTACCGAATCGCCTATGTCAAGACCACTTATATCGACCTCAACAAATTCCGGCAGAACTGTGAAGAGGCAGGATACTTTTATTTCTCTTTTTATATGATGCAGCTCTCCCCCGTTATCGATGCCTATAGCCTGTCCCTTGAAATGAATAGGTACGTCGAGGGTAATAGCTCGTTCCATGTCAATCTCGCAAAAATCAACATGAAGGAATTTCCTGCTGACAGGGTCTATCTGCAGTTCCTTAATGAGGGTGAACTTTTCCATATTTCCGCCGTTGACTATCTGCAGGTTAATGAAAATGTTTTCCTCCTTGCCCTTTAGTATCTTCTTCAAATCCGTAGAATTCACTGCCAGTAGGACAGGTTCGCTCTTGGGGCCATAGAATACTGCCGGTGTCATCCCTTCTTTTCTAAGTCTTCGGGAAACACCTTTTCCGGAACTCTTCCGATGACTGGCCTTTAATTCACTTATTTGCATCTATTCCTCCTATATGAAAAGCGAATGTACTGAATCGTTGTAATAAATGCGTCTGACTGCTTCACTTATTAGTCCTGCGACAGAGAGTACTTTGATGCGATTGCAAGTCTTAGCCATGTCGTGCAGGGGAATGGTGTCAGTGACGATAATCTCCTTAAGGGTCGAACTCTCGATCCTTTCTATTGCAGGTCCGGAAAGGACGGGATGGGTACAGCATACAGAAACCTCCACGGCCCCCGCTCCTTCGAGTGCTCGGGCCGCCTGCGTTATCGTGCCCGCTGTATCGATCATATCATCAAGCACAATGACGCGTGCACCTTTCACGTCGCCGATAATATTCATTACCGCCGACTCGTTGGGGCCTTCCCGTCTCTTGTCCACGATGGCAATATTGACGTCCAACCGCTTGCCGAACGCCCTCGCCCTCTCCACGCCGCCCGTATCGGGAGATACGATGACGATATTGCCCTGATAATATCTTCTGATGTAATCCAGGAGTACGGGGGTGGCGAAGAGATTGTCAACGGGGATATTAAAAAAACCTTGGATCTGGCCGGCATGGAGGTCTATCGAAAGAACACGAGAGGCGCCTGCCGCCGTGATAAGATCTGCCACAAGCTTTGCTGAAATGGGCGCCCGCGGTGCCACCTTTCTATCCTGTCTCGCATAACCATAATATGGTATTACAGCAGTTATGCGGTCTGCAGAAGCCCTCTTCATGGCATCGATCATGATGAGGAGTTCCATGCAGGTGCTATTGACGGGCGGACAGGTCGATTGAATAATAAAAGTGTCCATACCACGCACGTTTTCATTTATTTCCACCCTTGTCTCACCGTCACTGAACGTTGTCACGCTGGCCTTGCCGAGCGATACCCCCAGGTTTTCACAGACCTTCTGGGCGAGAGGCAAGTTCGCATTCCCGGAGAAAATTCTCATTCTATCAAGCATGTAAATCCCTTCAAAAAAAAGTTATTATATGTGGCTGGGGCGGGAGGATTCGAACCTCCGTATGCAAGAACCAAAATCTTGTGTCTTACCGCTTGACGACGCCCCATTATTAACTGACGTAGCAGCAGAGGAAAACGAGATTCACGACGGGGGAATGACGAAACGCGCATCATATAGAGCGAGCCGCGAATACCGACCATTCTCTCCCACCGGCGTTCTCCAAAGCCTTCTCTGCCGTAATCGCGCCTTGTTCATCTGCGAAAATTCCCATAACCGTCGGGCCGCTACCGGACATTAGCGCGCCAAGAGCGCCATTTTGCACTAAAATGTTCTTAAAATACCGCAGAATGGGATGAAGGACCAGAGTGACCCTCTCCAGATCGTTATGGAGTCCTTTTACTACGTCATCGACAGTATGAAGCACTGGACATTTATAATTTACCACGCGTTTTGTCAATCTTAAATTAAGGTTGTCATAAACCATTTTTGTGGAGATCCCAAAGCCGGGATTTATCAGGACAAACCACAAAGGAGAAACATTGTCGGCAGCTTGAAGCCGATCGCCGATGCCGGATGCCCAGGCCGCCTTCCCGAAGATAAAAAAGGGGACATCTGCACCGAGTTTTGCTCCGACTTTCATCAGCTCATCGATGGTATAGTGAAAATCCATTAAATCGTTTATGATCATAAGTGCCGTCGCTGCATTTGAACTTCCGCCGCCAAGTCCTGCTGCCACAGGGATCTTTTTCTTAATGGTGATATGTATGCCTGGAGGATGAGAGAGACGCGAGAGAAGGGCATCTGCCGCTCGGTACACGATGTTACTATTATTTTCCGGGATGGCGCTGCCGGGGCAGCTCAAGGTGATGCCGTGGTCAGTGGGGGAGAATATCATTTCATCATAAAGACTTATCCTTTGCATCAATGTTGAAATATCATGAAAGCCGTCTTTCCGCTTACCCAGGACGCGGAGATGGAGATTGACTTTTGCGGGCGACAGTTTGCTGATCATCCTGTTTCCTTCTCTTTGACGTATCTTATCATCAGCTCATACAGGATTCCCTCGAGGAGCCCTTTTTCATCGTTATCGAGATTTCCCGCCGTTTTAATTTTTATCATGTTGAGCATGTCGATTGTTTGTTTAGCCGCAGCGAGATTCTTTTGTGCTTTATTTGTCGCGGGGTCGGGAAAATCACCGAGATGATACATGACCGTTGTACTCAGTGAAAGAACGAAATTGGAAAAGGTGACTTCCGGGATATATTCTTCCCGTGTCCCTGCCTCATCATTTTCTTTCACAGATTTCTCCTCTGATGTCTTACCGCCTGCCGTCTCCTCTTTCTTTAAATCTTCCGCGCGTACTTCCCCGGATTCATCAAAAATTCGTTTATCCTTGATCACAAATCCCTTCTCTTTTTTTCCATCGTCCATGATAGTCTCCTTCTATGCCAACAAGCATCCGTGTTCTTCATTAAGCCTGGACTGATTCTCCGGAATAAGGCTACATGTGAAATTAACGACACTTAATTAAGCGCTTCACAACGAGCATTTACCATCTATGCTCACATGGGCTTCATGCTTCTTAACCGTGCAACGCGTTCTTCAATGGGAGGATGTGTACTGAAGAGATTCATAAGAGATTTTCCCGTCAGCGGGTTGACTATAAACATATGAGCGGTTGAAGGGTTTGCATCCATCGGCATTGCCTGCGATGCCTTCGACAGTTTTTCAAGGGCGCCTGCCAGGCCGTATGGTTTGCCTGATACACGGGCCCCGCCTTCATCGGCGAGATATTCCCTCGACCTGGAAATTGCCATCTGTATAATAGTTGCCGCAATAGGTGCAAGAATCGCCATTGCGATGAGACCGATGACGCCGCTTCCTTCCTCGCTGTCGTCGCGGTTTGAACCGCCGAAGATAGCCGCCCACTGGGCCATATTTGCCAGCATAACGATGGCTCCGGCAAGGGTTGCTGCAATGGAACCGATAAGCATGTCCTTGTTCTTAATGTGCGTCAATTCGTGGGCAAGAACGCCTTCCAGTTCTTCCCTGTTGAGAATTCTTAGGATTCCTTCTGTCACAGCGACGACGGCATGGTCGCGATTACGTCCCGTGGCGAAGGCATTGGGCGTTTCGCCGGGGACAATATAGACTTTCGGCATGGGAAGGCCGGCCTTCAAGGCCAAGTTCTTCACCACGGCGTAGAGTTGGGGCGCCTGGCTTTCTCCCACCTCCTGTGCTTTATACATGCGTAATATGAGTTTGTCGGAAAACCAGTACGCTCCGAAATTCATCACCGTAGCAAAAATAAAGGCGATGACAACGCCCTGCTTGCCGCCGAAATATCCCCCTATCAGCATTAACAGACCCGTCAGGACGCCGAGCAACAGGCCCGTCTTAATGGTATTCATCGATAAACCTCCTTGTTACCTACTTCTTCCTCTTAAAAATCATCTCACCGTTTTCTTTCGCATCAACGATGATATGTTCCCCTTCAGCAAACTTTCCTTCGAGAATTCCCATGGCAAGGGTGTCGAGAAGCAGTTTCTGGAGAGCCCGCTTCAAGGGCCGCGCACCATACACCGGGCTGTATCCGGTCTTTGCTATATAATTTTTTGCATTTCCTGTCAATTCAATGGTCAATTTGCGGTCTTTGAGTCTTTTCTGAATAAGATCGATCTGGATGTCGATGATCCTGTCGATATCGTCTATGGTCAATGACCTGAAGGTAATGATGTCGTCTATGCGATTCAAGAATTCCGGCCGGAACGTAGACCTTAAGGCCTCCATCGTCTTCGCCCGCCTTTCTTCATCGTTCATGGTCATATCGTGAGTCCATTGGCTGCCGATGTTAGATGTCATAATCACTATGGTGTTCTTGAAATCAACAGTTCTGCCATGGCCATCCGTCAATCTGCCGTCATCCAGGATCTGCAAGAATATGTTGAATACATCCACGTGCGCCTTTTCAATTTCATCGAAGAGCACAACCGTATACGGCCTTCTCCGTATCGCCTCAGTGAGGTAGCCGCCTTCGTCGTATCCCACATATCCGGGGGGTGCGCCGATCAGCCGGGCGACGGAGTGCTTTTCCATGTACTCGGACATGTCAATTCTGATCATGGCCTGCTCATTGTCAAACATGAACTCCGCGAGTGCGCGCGCCAGCTCTGTCTTACCTACGCCCGTGGGCCCGAGAAAAATAAAAGAGCCGATAGGCCTGTTGGGGTCCTGGAGGCCTGAACGGGCCCTCCTCAAGGCGCTCGACACGGCGGCTATGCCCTCGTCCTGGCCTATGACCCTCTTCTTGAGCCTGTCTTCCATATGGATAAGTTTCTGAACATCACTTTCCAACATGCGCGAAACGGGAATGCCGGTCCAGTTTGCCACAACCTCCGCCACGTCTTCCGCATCTACCTCTTCCTTTAGCATCTTATTATCTTTCTGGATCGTAGAGAGATTCGCGTGTTCCCGCTCCAATTCCGTGTTCAGTTCGACAAGCTTTCCGTATCGTATTTCGGCCGCCCTGGCCAGGTTACCCTCCCTCTGGGCGTTCATCTCCTCTGTCTTGTATTCTTCGATTTTGCTCTTGATAGACTGAATATTCTTGATGATCTCTTTTTCTCGAGCCCAGTGCGTCTTCATCTTTTCCATTGAGTCCCTGAGCTTCGTCAGTTCCTTATCGATTTTGTTGCGTCTATCCTGCGTCGTTTTATCCGATTCATTCTTGAGGGATTGGCGCTCGATCTCCAGTTGCGTTACCTTTCTTTCGATCGCATCGATTTCAGAGGGCATGCTGTCGAGTTCAATCCGCAGGCGGGAGGCAGCCTCGTCAATCAGATCAACCGCCTTGTCAGGCAAGAACCTGTCGCTGATGTAACGGGCGGAAAGCGTCGCCGCGGCGATGATTGCAGAATCCTTGATCCTCACCCCATGGTGCACTTCATAACGCTCTTTTAGTCCCCGGAGGATTGCAATAGTATCCTCAACGGAAGGTTCCCTCACAATGATGGGCTGGAATCTCCGTTCAAGGGCAGGGTCTTTTTCGATGTGTTTGCGGTACTCATTCAGTGTCGTCGCACCTATACACCTCAATTCACCCCGCGCAAGTGCAGGTTTCATCATATTGGACGCATCGACGGCTCCCTCAGCGGCTCCCGCGCCGACTACAGTGTGGATCTCATCGATGAAGAGGATGATTTCCCCCTGTGCGCTTGTTATTTCCTTAAGCACTGCCTTGAGTCTTTCTTCAAATTCTCCGCGGTACTTGGCGCCGGCAATCAAGGCACCTATATCTAAACCGACAACACGCTTATCCTTCAGGCTGTCCGGTACGTCACCGTTTACGATCCGCTGCGCAAGCCCCTCTACAATAGCCGTCTTGCCCACGCCCGGTTCACCTATAAGAACAGGATTGTTCTTTGTTCTTCTGGAGAGCACCTGCATGATTCTCCTGATTTCATCGTCTCTTCCAATGACGGGGTCAAAAGATCCTTTCTTGGCAAGTTCATTGAAGTCCCGGGCATAACGCTTCAGGGCCTGATATTTCTCTTCCGGATTCGGATCTGTAATCCTCTGGTTGCCTCTGATTTCGAGGAGGACCTTGAAGATATTATCCTTCGTAACCCCTTTGCCCTTAAGAATTTTTCCGGCGACTCCGTCCTTTTCTTCCGCCATCACAATCAGGACGTGCTCGGCGCTTACATATTCATCCTTCAAACGTGCCGCTTCGACGAGGGCATCGTCCAATACTTTATTTAATCTCGGCGTCAGGTACGACTGGCCGATACCGGTACCTTCAACTCTCGGCAATTTTTCGAGAGATTTCTTGATTTCGGTTTCAATTCCTCTTGGATGTGCTCCCAGTTTTTTCAGTATTTCTCCGACAATGCCTTCCGGCTGCAGGAGAAATGCGGCAAGAAGATGCTCGACATCGACACTCTGGTTTCCATACTTCTTTGCAATGTCCTGAGCCTCCTGCAGGGCCTCTTGAACCTTTAACGTAAATTTGTCAAATCTCATGATACCTCCAGTGATCCCTGGTTTCTCCTTATTTCATCTGTTTTTACCGGCAACATCTAACCCTCATGGGATATGCGCTCGCGGCGAAGAAAGATACGCCGCAATCCGGGCCTTCATGGTGTTTACGGAGCCGCGCTCCAGGCGTTCAAGGAGTGAATTATATTCATCAATGTAAACATGGATATGCAATCTGTCAAGGTATGCGCCATGAAGAAAAAATGTGTCAAAGATGTGTCAAAGATATTGACGGGAGGATCGAATGCATAATAGAATTACAAGTTAGAAGTCAAACAAAGAAACTTGGAGAGGTATTAATTGGAACTGCCGTCAGTCACGAGTACTCTTGACATCTATATAGCGCAGATCAATCGCTATTCCCTTCTCAGTGCGGATGAAGAATTCAGGTTTGCCGTCAAATTCAAGAAATATGATGACATGGAGGCGGCCGAGATGCTGGTCATTTCGAACCTGAGGTTCGTGGTCAAGATTGCGCACGAATACAGAAATTACGGGATCAAACTCGCCGACCTGATTCAGGAAGGAAATATAGGGCTCATGCATGCCGTGAAAAAGTTTGATCCTTATAAAGGATACAGGCTAATATCTTATGCGGTGTGGTGGATAAGGGCATACATACAAAATTTTATAATTAAATCGTGGAGTCTTGTAAAAATCGGGACTACGCAGGCCCAGAGGAAACTCTTTTTCAAGCTTGGTCAGGCGAAAAAGAAGATTGAGGCCCTGTCGCAGAAGAACGCTGAATTCGGGGAAATTGCGGAGTCTCTTGGCGTCAAGGAAACAGAAATTGCAGAAATGGACCAGAGGCTCACGTATCGCGATCTGTCGCTTGATTCATACATCGGCCAAGAGGGAGAAACGTCTCATCTCGATCACTTGACTTATGAGGGCGAGGATCAGGAGACCTCCCTGATTAAGAAAGAGGAGATGGATATCGTAAAAAGAAACATTGCCGGCGCCCTCACAAATCTCAATGAAAGGGAGAGCTATATCGTCAGACACCGTATCATGACGGACAACCCGCAAACCCTTCAGGAGATCGGAAATAAGTACAACATTACCAGGGAAAGGGCCAGACAGATCGAGAAGCAGGCCCTGAAAAAATTGCGACTGGCCATTCCATATTTAGGAAAAGAGCTGGAGTTGCTCCCTGCCGAGACATGACAGCGTCGGACGATGTAGTAGATTCTAACGGTACGACATCGTAGAGATCGCCGATTTTTTGATATGGTACGTTGTGCGGAAACTTCCGGAGAAGATGAAGCGCAAGCTTCAACCCATATTTTCCCGTCTGGCTAAGATTCGATATCAATGCCTCGGGCGAGGTTTTCAAAACGGGCATACTTGTCCTGAAATGCCAGCTTGACCATGCCCGTCGGTCCGTTTCTTTGCTTGCCGATAATTATCTCGGCCATGCCTTTTTCAGAATTCTCCTCGGACTTCTCATAGACTTCATCTCTGTAAATAAAGGCAATCAAGTCTGCATCCTGTTCAATGGCCCCCGAGTCCCTCAAGTCCGCCATTTGCGGCCGCTTATTGGTTCTGTCTTCCAGTTTCCTGTTCAGCTGGGAAAGCGCAACGACGGGGACATTAAGCTCCTTCGCAAGGGCTTTCAGAGAACGGCTGATTTCTGATATCTCCTGCTCCCGTGATTCCCTGTAGCCGCCGCTTCTCATGAGTTGGAGATAGTCCAGTATGATCAGGCCGAGGTCTACGGTAGATTTCAGGCGTCGCGCCTTTGCCTTCATTTCCAATGCCGTAATTGCCGATGAATCATCGATGAATATCTGCGCCTCGGAAAGCCTTCCCGCGGCGGAGATCAGCCTCGGCCAATCAGCCTCTCCGAGGAATCCTCTCCTGATTCTCTGCGAATCGACCTTTGATTCCGAGGAAAGCATGCGCAGGGCAAGCTGCTCTTTTGACATTTCGAGAGAGAAAATAGCAACGGCGACATTGGCTTCGAGGGCTGCATATTGAGCGATATTCAGTGCGAAAGCCGTTTTCCCCATGCTGGGACGGCCTGCAATTATTATTAAATCGGATTTTTGCAGGCCTGACGTAATGTCGTCTATCTTTTCAAATCCGGTGGGAACGCCGGTTACAAGCTCTTTCCTCTCATAAAGCTTCTCGATGGTCTTGACGCTTTCCTTGATGATGTCTTTAAAAGGGCTGAAGGCAGGCCTTATCTTATTTTCCGATATATCGAATATGGCACGTTCAGCTTCGTCGAGCACCGTATCGATGTCTGTACCCGCATTATAACTCTTGCTCAGAATATCCGTCGCCGTGCTGATCAAGCTGCGCAAAATTGACTTTTCTTTTACGATTTTGGAATAGTGATCTATATTGGCTGCCGACGGTACATTATCCGCGAGGGAAGATAGGTAAGATGCTCCTCCTGCCTGATCGAGTTGATTCTTGCTCTTCAGTATGTTGCTCAGTGTGATGAGATCGCTTGGCTCATTTCTGTCGTAGAGCTCTATAATGGCGGCGAATATTTTGCGATGAGCTTCGCTGTAAAAATCCTCTACATGGAGCACTTCCAGAACGCTGTTCAGCGCCTGGTTATCAAGGAGGATTCCTCCTATAACGGACTGCTCAGCCTCGAGATTCTGGGGCGGCACCCTATGCAATGAGGTGTCGATATCTTTCGTATACTGCTTCACGCTTCACCAATGACAGTTATTTTTATCTCCGTCATTACCCCCGGCTGAAGTTTGATCTTCACCGGGAATTCGCCGGGAGTCTTTATAGGCTCTTCAAGGATTATCATTTTTCTGTCGATCTCAATACCCAGTTCCTGGAGGGATTGTTCTATATCTTTTGTGGTGACTGATCCGAACAACTTATCCTGTTCCCCTACGCGCCGGCTGAGGCTCAATGTCACTCCCGCGAGCCTCTCAATCATGACCTCTGCCTTTTTCTTTTCAGTTTCGATCTTTTTCATTATTTGGGTTTTTTCATTTTCCAAAGCCTTGAGAGACCAATTGCTTGCCTCCACTGCGAGCCCCTTGGGAACCAGATAGTTCCTTGCATAACCATCGGCAACCTTCACCGCATCTCCCGCCTTTCCGAGAGAATCAACATTCTGCTTCAATATGACCTTCATACACTCTCCTTATAAAATTTGAATTCGGTAGCGAGCGCACCCCGTAGCTTGCTTCGGGGCAAGCGAGCGAATGACGAACTATTATTCCTTAAGAATAGAAGATACTCCGCAGCTTGCTGCGGAGAGCTTCTATTTCACTATTTTAGTCGTAAGCGAAAAAAAAGAAGCCCGGCAACTGGAACTAACCGGCATCCCTTTTGGCGTGCTATGCAACTCTTTCTTTCAGTTAATCCGCGCACACCGGGCGGGGATCTATGCTCCACGCGGCCCCTATCTCTCGCGAAGCCCGCCATTCTTACTCCTTGCACATCTCTTTTGCGTAGATCACTAACTATAGATTTTTCATAATCCTGTTTAAGGGGTGGAGTATGTTGCCGGTTTAATAAATTTTCTAAAATCAACCCACAGGTCAAAGACGCCCACGAAAGCTATCAGCAGGATTATATATTGTTGGGCAAAAATAAGGCAATAACAAAGTATCCTGAAAGATCTGTGAACATTTTTTATCTTGAATAAAAAACTTATGATTGACAGACCCTGGAGGAAGTACACAAACAGACAAACGATTACGAGATTAAGGCTTATAATCCTTGCCAATGAAACAGGGATTAAAAGCAATGCCCCGGCGGCAATGAGAAGCCAGATCAGCCCGTCCGGAGCCCTCCAGCGCGAAAGATCTCCGAAATCGGGATACCACATTCCGGTTCTTTGAAATATCGCTCTTGAGGCCAGTATATTTAGCCACACTATGAAAGAGGCGCTTACCAGGACAAGAGCAGGGAATATATTTGCAAAGAAGCTCGTTATCTGTTTAAAATTATCCTTGAGAAGATCTATCTGTTCCGCCGGAATATCCAATTGAGCATATAATTGAATGCTTTCCTGGATATTTTTCCCGATGTAATCCTCAACCAGATGCCAGGGTTCTACCCCTGCGGAAAGGCTCTCAAAGACAATGAAAGAGCACCATAGCAGCAGGATCACCGTCACAGGGTAAACGACAGTTTTTTCGATGGAGTATTTCCTGCGAAAAATTTCTGAAAGAATGATTCCTAAGAATCCCGTTATAAGTATGAATGGCAGATTTGCAGCGAAACCGGAAAATGTCAGCACTACGGCGACCAGAAAAAAGGATATGAGGAATATTGCCGATCCCTGTATCCTGCCCGTCTTGGAATAATAATAAATAATCGGCAGCGGTGTCAGGATAAAAAAGAAAGCACCCAGCATAGGAATGAGCGAGGCAGCGAGAAAGGCCAGGGAGGATACGGCTATACCCGTGAAAAAGATATTCTTAAAAAATGCACCCCTTTCCTTGCTCAAAGTCTGAATCCGCTGATCTTGACCTGATGCGGCCATCTTCCAATATCATATTACCATTCGGAGACAACAAAGGGCAACAGGGCTATGGTCCTCGCCCTTTTTATAGCCACGGTAACTTCCCTCTGATGTTTGGCGCAATTTCCCGTAATTCTTCTGGGTATGATCTTGCCCCTGTCAGTTATATAGTCCTTGAGGACAAGGGGCTCCTTATATTCAATTCTTATATCTGAGTCCGTGCAAAAGCGACAAAATTTTCTCTTGTGATAAAATTTCTTCTGCGGCCTTGAATCCGTCCTTGGTGGCCTTGTATCTCTTGATGGTGTTGGCATTTGTTATACTTTTTCCCTCCGTTTCTGTATATCGATGTTTATGCGGGTTCTGATGGTACAGAGTCTTTGTTCGCAACGGCCTCGGTCTTCGGTCCGGCGCTTTCCCGGCTTTCAAAAACCAGTGCCGCACGCGGTGCTTCAGGCTTATCTGCTTCTTGCCTTTCTTTCTCTATCGCCGCGAGATCAACGTTGCTGTCCTTCATTATTGTCATGAATTTAAGGATCTTGTCATCGATCTTGAAATTTCTTTCCAGTTCATCGATGATGGCGCTCTTGCCTGCGAAATCAATCAGGATATAGTTGCCGTTTGATTGCTTCTTAATTTCGTAAGCTAATCTTCTTTTGCCCCATTTTTCGACTTTGATGACGGTGCCTTTAAGGGCCGTTACGATTGCTCTGTATCGTTCGATGATACTGTTGATCTCATCGATGGGAAGGTCAATTTGGACAATAAACAGGGTTTCGTATCTTTTCAACTTTCTACCTCCTCATGGCTCTGAAGTCCGAACTGTCTGTCCGAACAAGGAGTCGTGCGTATTAAGATTTTGTGTGGATTTTGACTTGTATAGTATTCTTTTGAATAAATCAAGATTTTTTATGCAGGGGCTCGGATGCACCGCTAATGGCGATTTCGGGGCTAAAAAGAGCACACTTATGAAAACTCAACGGTAAATTCTTACGGTGCGATAACAACCAGCCTGAAGTCGGTTGTAAGTGACGAGAGAAAACGAATCCCACTTGGGAAAGGATGAAGACAGAGTCGCCTGGCTGACAACCAGGTAGGTTTGTCTATGAAAAATGATTCGCGCCCTAATTAAAAAATCGGAGCCACGATTTCTTAGCAGGACAGAACGCTTCTATCCATTTAGCAGGAAGTTCATCTGGTCCGTAATATTGCCACTCATTGTTACCAGCAATCGAGACGCCCATGATGCGACCGGATGCATCACGATCTATAAATCTAAGAAAACGAATGCCCCTGTCAGTACAGTTTACCTCAGTAAAAAATAAGGTCTCTTTATAATTTTCGTATCCCTTCGTGGATTTGGATGATTTTTCCCTTTCCTTTATTCTGGCTTTTCGAGCTGTTTCCGATCTGGCTACTTTTTTGAGCCACACCCTGATTCTATCTTTTGAGGGCTGAGTCACATTTTTCTTATCATAATAAATGTCATAATCTGCATTTTCAAATAAATGGTTTACGTCAAAATGGCCAGAATGTAGGAATACCCAATCGCCATTTTCTTCATTATCAGCCTTATGACATCCAAACGTCATCAGGACGATCATTATCATTGCAAGACTACATATAACGTGCTTCATAACAGAACATCCGCTCCTCGCATTTACACATCGATACTCTGCCAACCATTGCGATTCTCTCTGTCATGTTCGCAGCAACAAATATTAGAAAATAAGAACCTTCCGCATAACAACGTGTTATCATAATATTCGGCAGTTTCGCCCAAATGCTTTAATGTCATAGCAGCCACAGGAAGCCTTCTTTTATAATCTGTAGATTTTGTCCCCCTCTTTCGGTGCAAGGGCTGATGTCCTTCCGCACAAGAGGGGGTAGGGAGCCTACGAAAGATACCTCTTAACGCTGGAAGAGAATTCTTATCGAATTGTAGTGCAATATTTCAAATTTTTAATCTCAGATGAACCAATTTTTTCTGTAACTCTTGCGATATTGGGAGTCATCACCCACATTCCTAATGATGTTCTGCAGTCTATATAATATGTTTTCCCCGCCTCAACATCGAAATAGACATTGCTTCTGGCTTCTGTTTCTGCCCAAAAAAAATGCGCACCCGGTTCGGCTTCATAGAAGAAGTAACATCCAGATCTGATGGCCCCAATCTTTTTGTCTGAATCCCACATATAATAAAGCGTTTGGCGCCAATCTTCCGTCGCATAAAAATAAACAATAGCTTTATCTGCAGACGGATTGACATAAACATTGTTAGAGTGAATCTTGAAGTCATCATACCTTGGCATCTCGGCACAGCCAGATACTGAAACTAAAATGAAAACAATAGCTAAAAGCCGAATGTAAAACATCATTTTTTATCTCCTCCTTCAAATAACATATAATAAATCTCCATTATGCCTCAAAGAAGCATTCTCACAAAACACAAAACCCCGCACTGTTGAGAAACGGGGTTTCAGTAATCAGCCCATAAATACCTCGCAAAGGTAAGGGTTATTGCATCGAGTGACCTAATGCAGTGTCCGCTTGGGAAGAATGCCCTTCCTTTTCAATCGCATCAGAAATGCTTTGCTCAAAGTATCCGCGATTATTTTCAGGCGTCCTTCCTTGGTTCGTGTCGGGCGGATGGATGCCATGCTCTGCTCCTCGAAGCTACATCAGAAAGGCCGTCTGCTCACGTTTTTTAAAATAGATTGATTGTCCATTTTGCAATGTAGAATAGAATGGTTAGCGTAATAGTTGTAACGATTGCTTCAATGATAAAAATTCGTATGCTGAAAGTCAGCTTTTTTTCGGCATGACCGACATTCGTATAGAATTGACGACCGAGTGAAACTAAAATTGCAATGGCAATTATCCAGAAGATTGCCATATTCTTTGACCTCCTATGATTTCTTGCGCGACTGTTATTTTGAAGCGTGTTTTGGGCTTATTTCTTTGGTTTCTTGTCCTGCTTCTTGAGACCCTTGGAATGTTATTCATCGGGGCGTTTGTTTAAAAACCTGCCTCTATCTACTGGGGCTCAATATCACTAAGCTTGCGAATCTTGTTTCTGAGTTCATCCGTCTTTTTTTTGTGGTCTTTCTTAATGTCAGATATTTCCTTATTCTGAGCCTCTTTCAAAGTATCAAGTTCAGACTGAAGACTGTTTTGCTCATTTTCAGAGTTCTTCAACCGAGAGGAAAGATCCCTACACTTAAGAACCAACCCAAGCGCGAGGCAGGTTAAGCTGACAATCAATGTCCATATTGCATACTCGGGCATGAGCATATCGTCAACCAGGCATATAAATGAAAACTAAAAAACAGGTAAATAATATTTTCACGTTTTCTTTTTTTCGTACTTTTTCAAGGGGTCTTTAATAGCTTCTTCTAAGAGGTCGTTTTGGCGCTTGTCAGTCTCGATGGAAAGACATCTCGATGATGGTGTTTTTGTTTTGCATTTCTTACGTTCTCTTTTCCACATATCTTTACTTTATCATGTATTTACAACAACTTCAAATCTAAAATAAACAATGGTTGACAATCAATCAGGATATTTCTTATTGAAATTATGGCGGGCGATCCGGGACTTGAACCCGGGGCCTCTGGTTCCGGAGAGGGTTCAAGGAGGGTAGAGCAAGAAGTTGAAATTGTGCAAGTAATTGATTTTTCAGAAAGCAGGTTGTATAAACAGCTTACAGTAAATACGGTAAAAAAAAGGAAAGTGTCACATTTTGTCACAATCCGGGGATAGCGATTCGAACTGGGGGTTACGGTTTACGCCGTGACCCCTTTTTCTTGGATTGCGGATGTTCTCTCTTCCTATTGTGTTGACTTGTAAGGTCGTGGTTTGATGTTTTCCTCCGGTTCCAAGACCAATAGAGGTTGGTACAGTGGGTAGAGCACCGGGCCTTAGTTTTATTCTTAGTGCGGTCCACAAACCATTTTCCGCAAACGCTACACTTCTTAAGCCTTCCTAAATCTATATTTTGAGAATAGCACTCCCAGAGTAAAAAAAGAATTTTCTGACTTTTAGTTATGAACCGGGACCGTTCAGGGTCGGAAATCAATTTTTTTTGTAGCTCTGGATTATCTTTGAGGAGTATTTCAAAGATGGGTAATGGTAGAGTGGTTGCTTGAATTTCAATGTTTCCTGTAATTCTACGTCCTTCAAATCTCATCAAAAAAGGAAGATGTGTTGCAATATCATTGAAACGGAAAAGGGGCGTCCTTGGCGCGGGCTCAAATCTCGTTTGTATTATTTCATCTCTCAGTTCAACCCAATCTGTTCTAGATAAGGGTTTGCTGAGCAGCTCTTCAAGACCTATGACTAATGGATAAGCGGGATCGCTAGGCGGGGTATTATTCAGAGTAAAAACGAAAAAATCTAATTTGCGCCACTTGTCCCTGTAAAGGAAGAGCTGCGAAATATCAGAATAGGTTGGATCTTCACCTACAAGTTGAAAAATTTTTTCTCTCTCTTTTTTAGTTAGTTCGTATTGTCTCATATCAATCCCCTACTAGCTTTCAGCGTTATCTTTGATGACATACAAGGTATAGCGATTTGACTTTGTATGGCATTATGAAGTATTGTTTCATAAAAAGCAAGGAATATTAAGAGGGGTTGATATGGAAAGGTTATTGAACGTTAAACAGGCGGGGGAAAAACTTTCTATCAGTGTCTACACCATCCGGGCGTGGGTTGCTGAAAGACGACTTCCACACGTCCGGTTAGGGCGTCGAGTAGCTTTTCGCCCAGAAGACCTTGAGGCATTCGTCAAAACCAATACCGTCGCGGCCCGAAAATAAGGATTCAAATCATCCACGGCTTTTTTTACGATATTGGAGAGAAAAGAAATGAAAACAAAAGTTACAGAAAAGATGATTCCTGTCCATGATCCGCACCTAGTCGCATTTCTTCTACTGCGAAGTTTCATTCCAAAACTCACAATACTGAACGGCCGCATCACCTGGAGTTATGAGGACCCGACGGTCAGCGAGGCTATTCAGGATTTTTATGGTGGGCAGCGCGTCACGGCCATTGACTTTGTGGAGGCTTTGAAAAAAGTCAAAAGTCAGATGTATGGCGCGAAGAGCATGGGGGCGGGCCGATGACTAGTGACCTTCACCCTGACCATCGACGGGACCTTGAAAAATCCGGGCTATCCCCCGAGACGATAAAAGGCGCTGGCGTCTACTCTGTCCCGCCGGATCAGATAAAGAAGATCATGGGATGGGATGCGCCGGTTAATTCCCTGCTTGCTTTCCCCTACCACGGAACGGATTTTATCCGATATAAATTATTCCCGCCATTGACTGACAAGAACGGCAAGGATCAAAAATATTATCAACAGCGAGGCTCCGGGATTCGTTTATACAGGCCGGTCGGATTTGATGACAAGGCCGCTGTAATTCGATTTACTGAAGGTGAAAAGAAGGCTCTAAAAGGCACGCAGGAAGAGCTCAATGTGTGTGCCCTGGGTGGGGTCTGGAATTTCGGAACGAAAGATGACAACGGCCAGGCGTGGCTCATTGAAGACTTTGACCAAATTGAATTAAACGGGCGGATCGTTGAGATTGTCCCGGATGCTGACTTCCGCATAAAGGAATCAGTCGCACACGCTGTTTACAGATTCGGGACCCTTCTTGAGAGCAAGGGCGCAACGGTCAAGGTTGTGTGTCTCCCCGGCGTGATGAAGCTGGACGGCTACCTTGTAAAATACAGCACAGAAGATTTCCTCAAGCTCCCGCGTATTACTATTGATGATCCCTTTTTCCGGCCTTCTATCGTTAGGGAAAAGGGTCTTGCCTATGCGATAGGTCAATCAGTCCTCAGCATACAATCGCTCTTGAAGAAAAAGATCGAACCCCGGCCCTTCTACCTTTGGCCCTGGCTGCGTGCGGGTACGCTTGCCATGATTTACTCAACGAGGGGATACGGGAAAACCTTCCTCTCGCTTGTCATATCCCTGGCGCTCACCCGGAAGCTGTCAATAGGAAATTGGCGCACCGATAAAATTGTGGGTGTTCTTTATGTAGATGGGGAAATGCCTCTTGAGGACGTAAAAGACCGGGCGGACCTTCTGATAAAAGGGTTATCGCCTGAGCTCGCACCATTTCATATTTTATCGGCAGCAGCTATGCAGGCGGACGGATGGCCTACTCCTAACCTGACAAACGTGAGATGGCGCGAGGCCCTTTCGCAGTATCTTACCGAATGCGGAATATATCATGTGCTGATTCTCGATAACATTGCATCGCTGACGCCTGGGGTCCCGGAAGGTAAAAAAGAAGATTGGGACGAAGTCAACCAGTGGCTGCTATCGCTGCGCTTTATGGGCCTGGCTGTCATTCTGATTCATCACGCTGGCAAGAGCGGAGATCAGCGAGGGACGAGCGGAAGGGAAGATGCTCTTGACGTTACGATAAAGCTCACACGCCCGGCGGGATACAGGCCAGAGGATGGCTGCGTCTTTGATGTGGAATTTAGTAAAGCACGCGGCGTTTATGGAAGCGGCGCCGCGTCTTTCAATTTCCGGATTGTCCAGAATGGAGAGGGCGGCCTGTCCTGGACTACCGACGCCGTAGGATCGGACAGCAAGGGGAAAATTGTTGCCTTAATAGGTAACGGGATAGCTCAGAAGGATATATCCGCTCTCCTGGGTTGCTCTAAGGCATGGGTGAGCAGGTGCAAGAGCAAGGCCGTGAAAGATGGATACCTCTCAAAGAGCGGAGAACTTACACCGGAAGGGAAAATTTATTGTGAGGAAATTGACGTTGATGAACTGCTTGTTTGACAAAATCGTTGACCGCCGGTTTACCAGTACAAATGTACCCTTTGTACTTGGTAAACTTCCGGTTGTTTACTGTTACAGTTTACTGGTTAACCAAGTCTATCTTGTTGAATTAATAAGATTATTGAAAGGCAGTTTACTAAGGCAGTTTACTGGTAAACCAGTTTACTACCCAAGTGCCAGTTTACTACCCATTTTTTACTGGTAAACTGAGTTCAGGGGGCATCGTGAAGAAGTCCAGAAGAGAGAAAAAGGTTCCTCATGTAAGCCCCGTTAACTCGTTTAAAAAACTTGCGCACCGAGACAGCGGGTAGTAGAAAAACGCCCCGAGCGTCGCCAGGGGGGGCAAGGGGGGCCGGACAGGAGTCCCTTAATGGCCCCGTACTTTTAGGAGTGAGAGGATGGAAGGAACGCAGCACATAGAAGTTGATCCATTGTTAGACGCGAAGCAGGTCAAGCAGCTTCTGAGATGCAGCCTTCCGTTTGTGTATAAGCTGGCAGAGAGGGGGCAGATCGCTTGCATCCGCATACCGTGTCAAACCTTAGGGACCAGGAGGAAGGAGCTCGTAAGGTTCAAGCATGAAGATGTGACTCGTTTTATTGAGGCCCATTACCGGAGGGTATGACCTCTGGTTATGACATCAGGGTACGTGACGAATAGTTCAATAATATCAAGGCATAAAAAACAGCGTGTGACATGAAGTGTCAATTAATCGGGTTGAGGGAAACAAGGCTCGTTAGCAAAGTTCTCAAGAGGGGAGGTTGAGAACCCTCAGAGGGTCAACAAGGGGTAACGTTAATAAATGTAGGAGGGGAACACAGATGGAGAAAGAAAGTGTAGACAGAAACCAGCGGATACTTCAACTTCGCCGGGAGGGAAAGAGCATCCGGCAGATCGGGAAGGAAGTGGACTTGTCGGGTCCACGGGTACACAAGATTTTGAAGAGGATGCTGCCCAGGCCGGAGAGCATGGAGAGGTTGACCAAGAAGGAGCAAAATTTTGTACTTGCAGTAATCGAGGGGAAGACGCCGACAAATGCAGTACTCGAAAGCCATGATGTAAATTCAAGAGAGAGCGCTAAGGCCCTGCAGAAGACCCTTTTGAAGAAGGATGACATTAAACTTGCCATCTCGGAGTATCTACAGATTTACGGCTTAACCAAGGGCTACAGGGTGAAGAAGCTGAAATCGCACGTTGATAATCGTGACCCAATTATTTCTCTTCGGGCCCTGGACCAAAGCTGGCGCCTGGATTCTTATCCTGCAAGCAATGTGAATATCGTTAGTGTGAATATTACACCCGTCGATCTAAGCCGGTATCTCAACAAAGGGCCAAAGACAGAGACCGCAGCGGAAGAAGTCATTGACATAACGCCCACAAAAAATGAAGACGAAGAAAAACATAAGGAGGATTGAACATGGAAGAAGAAGCAAGACACCTAATCGACCCAGAAGTATCGGCTAGCACCAAAGGTTATACCCCTTTGAGAATGCCCCGGCCCCCACAACCCAGAGTAAGCTCCACCGGCGTGGATACGGTCTTTGTGCGCGATCTCCCGCGATTCCTACTGGACCGATTCCGCTCGACATTAAAATGGGAAGGCCCCCGGCGCTTACATGAGAGCATGCGCTATTACGTGGAGCTCCTGGGTGAGGCCCGCGTCCTTGACGCTCGGACCGCGCGGAATCTGGAGGCCCAAGCAAGGAGCATAGAGGAAAACCCTGGGGAAGCAGGCGAATTTTTAAAGAGTGAAATTGAACCATATCTAAAAGAACTCGAGGCGACGGCCCGGGGAGAGGGGGAAAACGATGGATGACACGATTTTTGACAAAAACATAAGAGCCATAATGAAGTTGGTTGGAGATCTTCGGGAGGCGCACCGGGTGTCTCTCTTTGACAAAACCGCAGCCGCACAAGAGCCTCTCACAAAAGAGTTAGCGGCAAAGGAAGCCGAGGCCCTTGAGCTGGCCGAGTTATATGAGAAAACAAAACCCGTGGCGGAAGCAAAGATCAGGCTATTACAACATGATGCAGACGTAGCCATAGTGAAGGGTGATGAGGCTAAGGCCATTCGTCTTCGTCAAGAGGCAGAGGCCGTCAAGAAAGACCTCGCCGCAATCAAAGAGCGCGAACAAAAGTGCTATATTCAAGAGCTGACTAAATTTAAGTTGCGGGGGGCCGCCGGAGAGATTTACGAGGCCGTCTATCCGGGAATTAGAAAATCCCTGATTGACATTCAAAAGCTACTCGTCGAACTGCTTGATGGCACAGTAACCCTGCTCGAATCCTTCAACCAGGCCCACAACCTTCATGGGAGAGTTGACCCCAACGACTTGACCCCACAAGAATACGGCGTAGAGGAGCCGGTCTGGCGATCCCTCTGGATGTGGTACTCCGGGCGGAAATGATTTGTTACCCGGGGTTTCTCAGTATCGCATGACGGCAAAGATACCAGAGATAATGCGTAGGACGCATTTTTAAGGGGCTTTATGACCGGCAATGAAGAATTCTATCATGCTGCCCTGCCCGATCTGTGGCGAGCCCTTTAAAAAGGCCAGGCCGTGGCAAAAAGTATGCTCCCCTGTGTGCCGTCGCAAGAAGTGGCAGATCAAAATGTTTTCGGATATGGTCAAGCAGATCGCCGACAATATGATTTCCGATTTTGCCCGTAAGGTGAAGGCTAAAGAGAGTTAAAAAAATGGGAATTATATATTTGCGTAAACCAACGTAATGGGTTACTTATGTATATAATTCCCATAATTTAAGATTCAAGTGAATCTTTGGCAGGAGGTGAATATGAAAAAACTTTTCCTTCTAATCTTTATCGTGCTTCTGTTCCCTTCCACATCATTTTGCGGGGGTTTTACTTCTTACGATTTTTTTGGACCCACAAGCTGTCACTTTGTCACTGATCCGCTGTTTTCCAGGGACAGGATCGCCCAGGAAGAATTTCTACCTAAGTGCATTAATGATTTGATTAGGGGAATAGAGGAAACGCGTGAGAAAACCTCGGAGGACAGTAAACTCTTGCCCCTAAGAATCGACACGCTTCAGGAGTCGCAGCATTTCCTGGAAGATAAATTGAAAGACGCGGAATTAGAAATAGAATCGCTCACAAGAAGAATCAACATGCTCGGAGATGAAGTTAGGTTTCTCAAACAAAAAGCAATGAGAAAGAATAAATAAGGGAATTATATATTTGCGTGACCCAACGTAATGGGTTACTCATGTATATAATTCCCTAAAAAAATATTTCATTTTTCCCCTTGACAATGGTGTAAACATGGTTTATATGAGAGTTATGAAGAGCTGGACAGGTGACCAAATAAAGAGATTTAGAAAGCGCCTTAACATGACACAGGTTGAGTTTGCTGCCATGACGGGTGTGTCCAGGGTTTTCATAAACTATCTTGAAAGGGGGCTGAGAAATCCGAACAAGACCATGAAGCTATTGTTGACTTGTCTTGAAAAGCAGAAAAGGAAATGAAAGGGGGAAAGTGAAATGGCAGTAAGAAAACGCGGTAGCACCTGGCAGATTGATTATATCGATCCTGCTGGGAAGCGGATCCGGAAATCCTTCAAGAAAAAGAAAGACGCCGATGCCGAGCTCGGGAAGCGTGTCTCTCTTATCGCTGAGGGCCGGTATCTCGACGTTAAGAAGGATTGTAAAACGACAATGGGTGAGCTGCTTGATCGCTATGAGGAAAACTTCAAGGATCAACGGAGCTTCTTTAGCTGGAAATCATTATGCGTAAAGAAGTTCAAGGAGTATTTCGGAGAGAAATCCCTGCTAAGTCAGATCAGATTCGTTGATATTGAAACCTACAGAAACCGCCTGAGACAGACTCCGGTGAGAGGCAAGGCTCAAAAGGTGCGTAGTGTAGCAAGTGTAAACCGGGAAATGGCAGTCATGCATCACGTCTTTCAAAAAGGTGTCGAATGGGAGATGATCGAGAAAAGCCCCTTTGAACGTGGCAAGGGTATCTTCTCTAAAGAGAATAACACACGGACGCGGTATTTGACGCATGAGGAAATCTCAAGGCTCCTGAGTAGCTCCCCGGATCACTTGAAGGATATCATCGTTTGTGCCGTGCATACCGGAATGAGGAAATCGGAAATTCTCTCGTTGAAGTGGTCACAGATCAAGGGCGGTTTCATATACCTGACGAGGACGAAGACGGACGAATCCCGGCAAGTGCCTGTCAGTGACGAATTGAAAAAGCTGTTTGATGATGTGCGCCGAAAGCAGGGCGGAAAATCAGATTATGTTTTCCGGTATGAGAGACCTTCAAAGAAAGAGGAAGGGCACAAGGTCGTTAAGTTGGTTGTGGACAATAATCCGATATTGGACGTTAAGCATTCATTCACAAGTGCCGTGAAGAAAGCCGGTATTGAGGATTTCAGGTTTCACGATTTGCGTCATACGTGCGCAAGCCATTTAGTGATGAACGGAGCAAGCCTCAAGGACGTGCAGGAGATCCTGGGCCATAAGGATATGACCATGACCCTGAGATATGCTCATCTTTCACAGGAGCACAAAAAGAAAGCGGTCAATCTTCTGAATGGACTGACCGCCAGCGTGTCACAAAATGTCACAAATGCCGCTTTTGACCTGCCTTGACTGTCTCTAATGCTCACTAAGTAGTTGATATCTTGGCGGGCGATCCGAGATTTGAACTCGGGGCCTCTGGTTCCGGAGACCAGCGCTCTATCCAACTGAGCTAATCGCCCGATGTGCGGGGACTTAATTATCGGCGCAGAGTCGATGCAAGTGAGATGTGTCCATATACCTTATGGCTCACATACTCTACTGCCTTCTCAGCATCTACATTCTTTGTTAGTTACCGAGACAGTGAAAGCTCCGCTAATATCTTTTTTACCGGATGGCTCTTATTCATGCAGTAAAGGTGGAGACCGGCTATTTCATTCTTTATCAGATTATCGATCTGAATAATCGCGTATTCTATTCCATATTTTTCAACCTCTTGCGGCTTGTCCTTGTTCATCTCCGCCTTCTCACGCAGCCGGGGAGGTATCCTGACACCGGCAAGAGTTGCGATCCTTATGATCTGACTATAGTTCAGGATGGGAAAAATTCCTGGTAACATGGGGACGTCAATTCCAAGTGCTGTTGCCTGATCCCGGAAATTGTAAAAAGCGTCATTATCGAAGAATAGTTGGGTAATAATAAAATCCGCCCCTGCATCTACCTTACGCTTCAGATTAATCATATCTGCCTTCAGGCTGGGCGCCTCGATATGCCCTTCCGGATAACCGGCCACTCCCACTGAGAAATTATTACGTGCCTTAATGAACTGTACGAGTTCGTTTGCATACTCAAATCCACCCGCTGTTTTTATGAATCTCTCCGTGCCTTCGGGCGGGTCACCCCGCAGGGCAAGGATGTTCTCAACATTTTCCTCCTTGAGCAGGTCGAGAATGACTGCTATGTCATCTTTCGTGGACTGCACGCAGGTTAAATGGGCCAGTACTTCGAGATTAAATCCATTCTTGACCCTCGAGGAGATCTCTATGGTTTTCTCCCTCGTGCCTCCTCCCGCGCCATAGGTTACAGAGATGAAATCAGGCTTCAACTCCCCGAGCTCCGTAATCGTCACATAGAGGTTTTCAAGATTACCTTCCCTCTTGGGTGGGAAGACCTCAAAGGAAAGGATAAATCTCTTTTGAGAAAAGAGGTTCTTAATTTTCATAGATCGGCTCCCGTAAACGTGCTTGGGAAAATGTCATCATGAGAAGAAATTGTCAATATATTTTATGTTTCTGGAGGCGTTACGGAACTCGCCTGGGTGAATGCGGGTCCCGCCCTTGGATGCGTTTTAATCTTTTCTTGTGCTCGGGCACCTTCATCTTGCACGGACATACATGGAGTCTGTCGGAGTCAGTGCTTTGTGACATGCGAGTTTCTGCGGTTTTATCTTACAAGAGGTTCATCCGGTTGATGCGTAC
>PLMX01000217.1 GCA_003142635.1 Syntrophaceae bacterium
CTTTCCTACGTGAGGGACAGGGAAGTTGTGGGGAAACTTTTTGATGAACTTTCGCTGCGGTATCGTGACTGTGCGGGTGGTTATACGAGGATAGTGAAGATGGGTAATCGCGCAGGTGATAATGCCCCCGTGTCCATAATTGAGTTTATCCGGGATATCGGTCCGGATCAAACAAAGAAGAAGGTTCTTTCGCAAAAGTAGCACGCTATACGCGCGAATTCTTACGTTTGCAGCAAAGCAGGGTTTTTCTCCGACCCTGCTTTTCTTTTTTTCTCTTGTTTTTTTGTCAGAAAAAATATACTTCATACCAAGTTATAACTTTCTCAATAGTCTCAACTCATCAAAGGTTCTTTACAGAGTCACATTGTGATTTTTATTTGGGCAATGGAGAAGGAGGATTCGTTATGGCGGAAGAAAAGATAGGCGAAGTTGTAAAATTTTTTGCGAAGCCGTGCGTTGCGGCAATAAAACTGACAAATGGCGAGGTAAAAGTAGGCGATACGATCAAAATAATAGGTCACACTACGGACATAACAAACACACTTGAATCGATGGAGATCGAAAACCAAAAGGTTGAGAAGGCTGTGGCGGGTGACTATATTGGTCTCAAAGTCTCCGATCGTGTCCGCCCCGGTGATGAGGTTTTTAAAGTTGTACCATAGGAATCTGTTGATTTAACAAACCGGGGTATCTGCAAATTGTAACTCCTGCCTTCCCTCTTGTTAAGAAGGACTCGGGTTCCATTTGCTTCCATTATCGGCAATAATTAAAGCGCCTGGCCGGTAAGAAAGAATTTATCTTACATTGCACCCTCGCCTTGCAGGGCTATGGTAAAGATTCCTGGTCTTTTATCCACCACTGCACCCTCTCTGCAAGTTGTACAACCGTTCTATAAATTTGTTGCCTGAACAGGAAAGGTATGTTAGCGTTCCGCCGGCTTCCGACAATGAGAGTTTATGACCGATCCTTGCCGTTAAAGCCTGTTCTGAGGCCGTATCGCGGAACGAATACCTTTCTGACCAGGGAGGACATGGGCCCTCAGCATTAGTAACTCCTCTCATAGGATGAAAAGAAATGCAGATCAGAGTACTGGGTTGCCATGGATCACAGACGCCCGGATGCAATACAACGAGCTTTCTTTTGGACGGTAATATCCTTGTCGATGCCGGAGCTATTACATCTTTATTAACTGTTGAGGAACAAGTTAATATCGATTATGTCCTCGTCACCCATGCTCATCTTGATCATGTGAGAGACATCATGTTTCTGGCAGATAATATTTGTTATCTTCAGAAGGATCGTCCCCTGACTGTTATCGGAACCCGCAATATCATTGATACCCTCAGGACACATCTCTTCAATAATATAATTTGGCCTGATTTTTCTATGATTCCCAGTCCCGAAAATCCGGTTCTGAGGTTCAAGGCCATAAAGCCCGGGGAAAAGATTAAGCTCGGCGATGTGGATATTACCGCCGTCTTAGTAAATCACGTCATAGAGACGGTCAGTTATGCAATAGAATCCCAGAGAGGATCATTTATTATTATCGGAGATACTGGTCCCACCGAGGAGGTATGGAAGACCGCAAACAAAATGAGTGATTTGAAGGCCGTCTTTATTGAGACATCTCTTCCGGACAGCATGAAAGAAGTCGCCAAGATGACGGGTCACCTGACACCTTCGGATTTAGAGGGAGAATTAAAAAAATTGAATGCTTCCAATCGCAGTATTTATCTTTATCACATGAAGCTCCAGTACCGCGAAGCTATTCAGAGAGAGATAGCGATGATAAAAGATAGAGATATTCATGTCCTCGAAGACGGCGAGGTCATTCAGATCTGACTTTCTTTGATTAGGTTACGCGAGAACATCCCGGGGCGAGTCCGAATACACCTTTCGCATCAGGCCGCAGGGAATAGAACCAAGTACCCTTCGACGCGTATCACCCGCTCAGGGTCAATTCAGCCGAGGCTTTTTTCCTCGGCAAGGCCTTGAAAGAGACCGGAACGGTTCATTGAATCAAATGCAGTCGCCTGTTGAATATCTCGATGGACTAAAAAGGTTAGACATCCGTTTCAGCCTTGATCCTGTATCGCGATTCCTTGAACGTCTGAATAACCCCCAGGACGCTTACGGGACAGTGTTGGTCGGCGGAACCAACGGGAAAGGCTCCATTGCGGCCATGGTGGCATCGGTTATGTCCTGCGGTTTTCGCGTTGGCCTCTATACATCACCGCATTTGGTCGATGTCCGGGAGAGGATAAGAGTCGACGGCCACGTGATATCACGGGAAGAGATGGATACGTGGATAGAAGTAGTAAGGGCGTACTCGAAAGAAAACCTGACCTACTTCGAATTTCTCACCGCCGTTGCCTTTCTTTACTTCCAATCGCGAAAGGTGGATTTAGCCGTTCTGGAAGTCGGAATGGGGGGTAGGCTCGATGCAACCAACGTAGCTTCGCCTCTCGTATCAGTGGTATCGAATATCTCCATCGATCATTCTGAATACCTCGGCAGGCGCCTCGAAGAAATTGCCGGGGAGAAGGGCGGCATCATAAAGGACGGGGGGGTTCTTATAACTGCGGTGAAGCAACGGCGCGTGCGGGAGCTTCTGGAAGAAATATGCCGCACGAGAGGTGCAACACTGTACCGTGTGGGAAGGGAAATAAGGACCTACACGCACCCCGATGGCTCATTTTCCTATCGAGGCATTGGGACGAGATACGATAACCTCGTTTGCCCTCTGCGAGGGAGACATCAGAAAGTAAATGCTGCCGCGGCCCTTGGTGTCATTGAATGTTTGGCTATGAAAGGGTTCGGCGTCGATCACGATGCGGTCACAAAAGGAATTCGTGACGTTAAATGGGAAGGGCGACTGGAAGTCATCCGGTATTCACCGATGGTTCTTCTGGATGGCGCCCACAATGCGGGTGGCGCAGCCGCCCTCTCTCGGGCATTAAAGGAGGAATTTTCCTTCAAGAAGCTGATATTCATCTTTGGTGTTCTTAAGGACAAGGACTATGAGACGATGCTCAAAAAGCTGCTGCCTCTGGGAGATCGCCTGATCCTGACGAGCCCGGATGTTGAAAGGGCAATGCCGCCAGAGGCATTGTTGCCGGTGGCATGCAAATACCTAAGAAGAGCCGAGATAGCGGATAACTCACATGACGCACTGAAACGGGCATTATCCATAGCCGATCAGAATGATCTTATATGTGTAACCGGTTCTCTTTATCTTGTCGGTGAAATTAAGAGGGCATTCTCTGCGGCAATTTCCTAACATAATTGTTTCACAAAAAATGGTCTTAAGGCAGGATGGTTAAGTGATTGCTTTGCGGAGGGCGAGATGGCGATTCCCCGTTATTTGTCTGGTCATCTTTTTTTATTTCATTCCCGCTGAGAACTCAACTGGTGCTGATATCAAAGGGCCCATAACATTGGAGGCGGATAGTCTTGCCTATGACAAGGAGGAAGATACCTATCACGCAAAGGGCAATGTCCTAATTGTCTTCACCGGGGGCATCCTCATGGCCGAGTCGGTAGTCCTCAATAGGGCAACAAACGAGGCAAATGCCGAAGGTTATGTGATGCTTATAAGCGATGGAGATATTCTCGAGGGAGACACCGTTGACTTTAACCTTGAATCAAAGACTGGTGTTGCCTACCAGGGCAAGATGTTTCTTGCCGCTAATCATTTCTACATAAGGGGTCCAATAATTGAGAAAACAGGTGAAGCCTCATACCATGCTGTAAATGCCACGGCGACCACATGCGATGGAGATGCTCCGGACTGGCGTTTGATGGGGAGGGAACTGGATGTAACTATTGAAGGCTACGGAACCATTAAAGAGGCTGAGTTTCTGGCAGGTAACGTCCCTCTTCTCTACAGTCCCTATATGCTGTTCCCGGCAAAGAGGGACCGACAATCAGGCTTCCTTACCCCTTATATGGGCTACTCTGCGGACAAGTTGGGCTTCGATTTCGAACTTCCCTACTACTGGGCGATTTCAGAGGACACGGATGCAACATTTTATCAGCGGTACATGGATAAGAGAGGGTTTAAAGAAGGCGTCGAATTCAGATACTACCTCAGCAAGGATACTTTTGGCACCTTTTACGGCGACTTCATGAATGATGTTGCACGTATAACTGAAACGGGCGAAACAACCGGAGGGATACCCAGAGACTGGCAGTCCGACCACAAGAGATGGTCATACTTCCTGAATCACGAGACCACCTTCGACCCCACGTTTACCCTAAGGACTGATATCCACAAGGTTTCAGACAGCTTTTACTTCAAAGACTTTTCCTCGCATAACTATTACCTTGATAATTATTCGCAAACCGAAGCCGACAAATTCAGGAAGGTTCCCTTTTACGGCGATGAAACCCTTGGCTCGCTCGACTCGACAGTCCGTCTGAACAAGAATTGGCAATTATACAACTTGACGGCGCTTGTCAGCTATACCGATAATTTCGCGACCGCTTCCAATGACGCAACTTTGCAGTCGTATCCCGCAATAACCCTTACGGGAGTAAAGCGTCCTATCTTTGGCACTCCCCTCAATTTTGAGTTTGCTGCAGCTTACGATTATTATTACAGAAACGAAGGGCAAAAGGGACATCTTTTCGATCTGCAACCGACTCTAACCCTGCCCCTGCGCTGGCGTGACTTTCTCCAGTTTACGCCGCAGATGGGGGTAAAGAGCACATCGTGGAGCCGGGATGACGATGTTGACACTGGCCAAAGCAAACAGGGTTCCCGAGAATTGTACACCTTGGGAGCAACGGCTACTACGGAAATCCACAGGATATTCGATGTAGGCGGTGAGGATATCGACAAAATACGACATGGCATCAGGCCCGAACTCACATACACCTATGTTCCCGGTGCAACTCAGACTGATCTTCCCGACTTCGTCGCTGCCATACCCGAACAGAACACCTTGACATACTCCTTGACCAACACACTTTTGGCAAAATTGAACGAAAAGGACGGTGGAAAAAGTTACCTTGAGTTTCTGCGCTTCAAGCTGTCCCAGACCTATGATTTCACAGAGCCAACAAGACCATTTAGTGAGGTTGATATGGAACTTGACATCAAGCCCATTAAGTATTTTTCACTTATGGCTCGCAACAGGTACAGTGTGAATTCAGGCCAATGGCTTCAGACCAATTATGATATGAACATAAGCGATTGGCGGGGAGATTCGGCCACGGTGGGATATCGAAATGCCAAGACTGTTACCAACGTGGTCGACCCTGGTATGGCAACATCGCCATTTGCCGCCTTCCAGTACAGCCTGGCTGCGGGGGAAGAAATCGACATTTCCCTTAAGGCCGTGGTAACGAATTCTTTCGATTTTATCTATGTCCTGAGAAAGGATGAACTGGATAGCATAATATTGGAAAAGACATATGGCTTCAAGTATCACAAGCAGTGCTGGAGTGTGGAGGTATACTATACTGAAAGTCAGAACGACAAGCAATTTATGGTGGGCTTCTCTCTTCTCGGTCTCGGTAAGTATGGCGGGAAGTAGAATTATCTAATTTGCCGAACTTTTTTCCTGTTAGCTAAAATTTAA
>PLMX01000221.1 GCA_003142635.1 Syntrophaceae bacterium
ATGGCCGACGATAGGAACATGACCATCAAAACAACCGCTATGATTACTGGGATTATTGCATAGATATCCAACATGACTGACCTCCTATCATTTTTCGAGGGGTTTTACCTTAACTTTCAGAGGCTCGACCCCACTTGAGTCGAGCAGACCGGTTTCTCCCCATACTGTTAGGTTGAGGTTTGTTTATCTCCGTTTATCCCCTTGGATTCCCGGTGGCTCCACATTATTTCAACGATGTATCTTTTTGTACCAGCCCACCACAGAACCGCATGTCCAGACTTCTACATTCATATCATAATTACTGAAAAGATAACATCGTTGATAACGGTTTGTGGATAACAGGAAGGCTTCAATAAAAAAACTGTATCAAGGTTGCTCAAAAAACGATTATTTGGTTACCCGCTGTCTATTAGTAATAATCAAGCACTATTCGGACAGTCAGTTTTGCTCTGGAATGCTTTCACCGGCTGCTTCATGCTGTTTGCGTACCCCGCCTTTTTTCATGCGTTCCAATTGGACCTGTGCCCCCTTGTTCCCCAGACTGGCCGCCTTCTCCAGGTCCTGCATCGCTTTGTCAATTTTCCTCAACGCCCGGTAGCTTTGCGACCGGTACATATAAGCAGCGGGCAGTGACGGCTTCAGCTCGATTGCGCTGGAAAAGAGCTTCACAGCATCGTCGTATCGCTTTACCTGATGGTAAAGTCTGCCAAGCTCACAGGACACACCATACTCCCCTTTATGCAATTGCGCCGCCTTTTCCAATTCGGCTATGGCTTGCGGGAATTCCTTCCGCTGGCTATACACGCGGGCTTTCATCATAAGCGCACCGATATGATCGGAGTTCAGTCTAAGGGCAGCATCAAAGTCTGCCATCGCCTTGTCGTATTCCTTCATAATGAAGTACGCGCGGCCTCGTTGGAAATATGGCGCTGGATTGTTGGGCATGGCGGCGACGGCCTCGTTAAAGTTTTCCAAGGCCTTTTCGTATTCCTTGTTGCGGATTAGGATATCACCCCGCAGACCGTAGGAAGGAAAATATTTTGGACGTTTGCTGATGGCGGCGTTGAAATCATCCATGGCTTTGTCGTTCTGTTTCATTATCAAGTAGGTGCGACCGCGATGGAAATAGATGACCCCTTCATTGGGCATAGCAGCAATGGCCTGATTGAAGTTGTTAATGGCTTTGTTGTAGTCCTTCATCTGAATGAAGGCACTCCCGCGTAGAACGTAGGGAGTGATCGACTTCGGATCCAATTCAATGGCTTTGTCGAACTGCCCGATTGCCTCGGGATATTTTTTATCTCTCAGGAGGGATGCGCCTTGCTGGGTGATCTCCTTCGCTGAGAGGCCAGCCACGGTCTGATTGTATTCCTTTTGCGCTTTCGCCACTTTATCATCATTCGCACGGGAGGAATTCTTCTTTAGCTCTTCGACTTCCTTTCTCAGCCGCTCTATCTCCTTGAGCGATTCATTGGACTTCGTCCGCAGGCGCTGCATTTCCTCTGCGTCCTCTTCATTCTTCTTGATGGCTACGATAGCTTCGGTAACCTGATCGGGATCTGCCTTGATCTGCGCCTTCATATAGTACTCCGTCCCGTTCCAGCGCTCGGTGATAATGATGGTAGCGACCGAGCCTGCCGTGAAGGAAACGATCTCATCCTTGGTCAGCAGGGCATCCCGGACCTCGGTCCGACTGGTGAGAAATGTCCCCAGTTCTTCCAGAAGAAGACGCTTGACTTGCTCTATGGCGATGGAACGACTTGTCAGCTTGCTGTCGGCCTCGCTTGCCTGATACGTGTATTCGCGTGTGAACTCTACGGATTTCGCATCTGCCGCAATGGTAAGAAAGACCGATATCGTCAACAGACCTATTGTAAACGCCAGGAAAGTTTTCACGGTTGACTCCTTTCGATACTATGCATTTTCCGATTTCGTGCTGAAAGAGTGACATTACATGGCAGTATTTTTAATCATCAATGGGCGGCGACGGTTATCCACCCTCCGTTTGTGCTAATGTTTTGCGAACATCAGGCGTCCATCCTTATTCCCGTTTCCGGTTTGAAACCTACCACATTTTATTAAATTTGAGAACTGAGGACTTCAGGAAGTTACCCTAAATAACGGAAGCGGAAAACCATCAGTTCAATCGTCACATCTTTCATATTGTAATGGTAAAAATGCTGTCGATTATTAAAATTATTCAGTCCTATCTTAGGTGTTTCTCAAAAAAAGCCTTGACCTGAATGATTGAATCGGCTTCAGCCCCCGGATTGTATTGTAAAAGATGCATCCCGCTTGAACCTCTCACCATATAATTCGCACCCAACGTATCAAAGCCATGAAAGGCTTTGGGATACACCTTCAACACGACTTCAGGTGATGTTTTTTCCTTAGGTAACATTTCAGCGCATCGACTTGCAGGAGTCCAATCATCTACTTCACCGATCAATATCAGCAAGGGTGCATTCACGCCGGTCAATATCCTTCCGCAATAGGGATATAATGCAACGGCAACTCGAAAGGGATTCTCTTTATTCCGATAAAGTGCCTCAAGAGTTGTAAATCCGCCATGTGACCATCCCATTATCGCAATTCTATTTCGATCGACAAATGGAAGCTCAACAAGATATTTTTTCGCATCATAAGCATCATTAACCCTCTTCTGAACAATATCAACAGAATCATTACCTGAATAGGTACAAACACTTGATATACCGCGAGGTCCGAGACTATCCACCTGCAAAGTTACATATCCCCAATCAGACAGCCTCTCCGCCCACCTATGATCCCTCTTGGGCTGTATGCCTCCACAGCCATGGAGCAGGACGACGGCAGGAAAGGGTCCGTCTCCCGCCGGCTTTTTTAGACTGCCCGTTAATGTCAGCGGGCCTGTAAAGATATTGGTGGCGGACGTACTCTTAAATGAGATCATGTTTGGCTCTGCAAGCTTGTCCATTTTCACTGGGACAGTGGTCTGGACGCAAGATATGAACAGGCAGATGGCACAGAAGAACAACAGCAGGTGGAAAAACGGGACGCTCGCCGGTCGAATCGATTTCATGACAATATCCGTTTTGATAAGAACTTCCTCTTTAACGGTGGAAGTATATGAAGAATGATCTTGTGTGTCAATTGCACTTTGACTATAAAATATAGGGTGCGGTACCG
>PLMX01000243.1 GCA_003142635.1 Syntrophaceae bacterium
CAGCCTCGTGGCGCACTTACGGACGGAAACAGAGCATAACGCCAAGTACGCATGAACCGGATGATCCTCATTTTATACCAGAATGATTAATGCATCAACGACGATCGGATTGCTCCCGGATAAGATAACGGGATTGAGATCGATCTCGTGAACATGGTCGATTTCGAGTCCGATCTGACCCACTCGGATCAGCATGTCTGCCAGTCGATCCTTGTCGGCGGCATCCATCCCCCGGACAGCATCCAGGATACTGCTACCTTTAATTTCTTTCAGCATGTCAAGGGCATCACTTTTTTCAAGTGGCGCTCTGCGAAAAGAGATATCCCGGAGGATTTCAGTGAAAATGCCCCCCAGCCCAAACATGACACAGGGTCCAAACTGATCATCTCGGGTCAATCCCATGACCAGCTCCCGGCGTCCTTTGATCATTTTATAAATCAGCACATCTCCGTCCTGACCGCTCATCTTGGTCATAATCTTGTCAAAGGCCCTCAGTGCTTCCTGTTCGCTCCGGAGATCGACGTGGATCAATCCCCGTTCCGTCTTATGGGCAATTTCCGCTGAGCAACCCTTCATCACGAGTGGATAGCCCAGAGCCCTTGCCGCCTTTTCGACGTCGCTTCGCTTCTTGACTAGGATTTCCTGCGTCACGGGAATCTGATAGGCAGCCAGCACCTGCTTGGATTCATATTCTGAGAGGACTTTCCGACCTTCCTGCAGAACCGTATCAATCAAACGGAAAGCGGATTCCTTATTCATGCGCAGTGCTCCTGTATCCATAGTAAGTATTCACGTGTCCGATGCCCCGGAAGGCGTCTTTGATTTCGTCGAATACGGGAATGCCTTTCTCAAGTAACAACTTCCTTGCCCGCTCCATCATTTCCACAATATCGAGGTCCTCCAATCCTCTCTTCGAATTGGGAAGAGCGACGATGATGGGCTTGTTCGTCTCTTTTGTCACATCTGCGATGACGTCTGCCAGCTCAGAATAGGGTGTCACCGCTGCAACAGGCTTCCCCATGGCGCGTGCGAGGGCCTTGTAGTGGTAAAGCAATGAAATCACTATCTGCAGATCAATCCGTTCATCCATTGCCCCATGACGAAGAACCTCTTTCAATATCTGGGGCGGCACAAAGGGATTGGCCACGTCGACAGGGTTGGCGGCACTGGATCCGGGCTTCGGCAGGAAAGTTTCAATGCGCGACTTGAGGTCAGATGAAAACGAAGGGATCGCGATGCCGAATGATTCAGCGGCATCACAGGCGGCGACGCCCAGCGCTCCTCCTCCTCCGATCACAGAAACACCGTGATAGACACGCTCGGGTAAAAGTGAAAAAGCCAGACTCGCCTGAGCCATTTCCTGCATATCCTGAACCTGAATTGCATGGACCTGCCTGAGGATTGCCGGCCAGATGACCCGGCTTCCTCCCATGGACGCCGTATGGCTGACGACCGCCCTCTGGCCAGCCTCGGACAGCCCTCCTTTACAGACAATGACGGGTTTTTCCCTGGCGACGGATTTTATCGTCTCGAAGAAGCTCCCGCCGTCTTTGATGCCTTCCACGTACATCGCTATGACGCGTGTTTCAGGGTCGTCATGCAGATATTGCAGAAAATCAACATCCCTTAGGTCCGCGCCGTTTCCAAAACTAACGACCTTGCTGAACCGGAGTCCCATCCATTTCCCGATGCTTGCAAAATCGCTTGCCATACCGCCGCTTTGTGAAAGGAAAGCGACAGGGCCGGTTTCCCGCGGAAGATCGGGGCTGGGCATGAAGGTCAGGCCGCTCTTTGGACAATAAATACCAAAACAGTTGGGACCGATGACACGGATACCTCTTGAGGCGATCTCACGTATTTCCTGCTCCAGGGATATGCCTTCTGGAGTTCCGAGCTCACTGAAACCGGATGAAAGGATTTCTGTCCCGGCGGCACCCTTTTTTCTGCATGCCTCGAGCGATTCGGGTACCAGCCGCGCCGCCACAGCAATGACTGCAAAATCAATTTCTCCCGGAATATCTTCAACCTTTCGGAGGATGTTTAACCCTGCGAAGGTTCCACCCTTGGGATTGACAGGGGAAATTTCCCCTTCATACCTCATTGCCTGCAAGGCAAGCACGAGTCCGTTTGCAAGCCCTACATTGCCTCCTTCCGGAGACACGCCGAGGATTGCAATTCTTTGGGGATGAAACATTTTTTCATAGTCGGGAGGGGGCTGCATTCTGCTCTCCATCATGCGCACTGCCAAAGAAATTTGGGGGTTTTGCCGGCATTTTTGTCATGTATCACATTTCTATTTAGAGTTCTGCAGTTTTTTGGTTATTTCCAGTTGAAATGACGAATGGAGAGGCTAAATCCTAAAAGCAAAGAAGTTGTGATTATAGAAACATTGAACGAAACACCGTCAAAAGTCATCTTTTAAGAGAATATTCTTAAGAATATTCTCTTAAAAAAATGACTGTCAGAATTCATTATTTTCCGAGATTCAGAGTTAGAGGACATTGTTCTTCAGATTTTGGTTGTATTTTTACCGTAATTTGGTAAAATCGCATACCACGATCCCGAGAAACATTACCTCAACAATCTTAGAGGCTTTATCCGACACACCTATCGTTTTCCTGAGGGGTGCGCGGCAAACGGGGAAAACCACCCTTGTCAAGGAGCTTGCGAAATCCAGCCACCCTGCTGAATATATTACTCTTGACAGCGCCGGCACACTTTCCGCAGCAAGTTCGGATCCCGAAGGCTTTATCCGTGGTCTCGAAAAACCCGTCATTATAGATGAGGTACAAAGGGTTCCTCAATTGTTGCTCGCAATCAAGGAAGACGTTGATCGTGAGCGTAAACCTGGGAAATACGTTCTAACAGGTTCCTCGAACGTGCTGACTATGCCTCGGGTAGCGGACTCCCTGGCCGGGAGGATGGAAGTTATAACCCTGTGGCCATTATCTCAGGGGGAGATTGAGGGGAAAAAAGAAAATTTCATTGATATCCTCTTCAGCAGTAAGCCCCGTTTCCGGCACACCGACGAAAATATCAGAAACCTCATGAAAAGAATTACTGCCGGAGGTTATCCGGAACCAGTCCAGAGGAAAGAGGAAAAGAGAAGAACTGCATGGTTCGATTCGTATTTTACCACAATCATAGAGCGGGATGTCAAGGAACTGGTTAACGTCCATGACGTATCCGTGATCCCCCGACTTCTCAAACTCCTTGCGTCAAGGGTATCAGCGATCAGGGACCAGTCTGAAATATCGCGAAGTGTGGGCATACCCAACAGTTCCGTTGTTCGGTACATGTCCATGCTGGAAACGATCTTTCTGATCCAGCTGCTCCCCGCATGGACCACTAACCTGAGCAAACGTGTAATCAGATCGCCCCGTCTTTTTTTTACGGATACGGGGCTCGCCTGTTTTCTTACGGGACTGAATTCAGATCATCTGGAAAGCAATCACACGCTTGCCGGGAATCTGTTTGAGAATTTTGTCGGATCTGAGTTAAGCAAACAGGCCTCGTGGTATCAGTCAAGGATCAGACTCTATCATTATCGGACAAGCACAGGTCAGGAAATAGACCTTGTATTGGAGGACAGCGCAGGCAGGATTTGCGGAATAGAGATAAAACTATCATCAACAGCTGCCGAAAAACACTTTAATTCCTTAAAGGTCCTGCAGGAAGATATCGGGGACAGATTCATTGCAGGCATAACCCTGTACACCGGGAATCAAGTCATACCCTTCGGAAAGAAGCTGTTTGCCGTTCCGGTTTCGGCGATGTGGATTTCTTGAAAGGCAGAACAAGGGTTTCCAATTCAAAAGATAAGCTGAAAATAATGTAATGCATCTGGAAGCAGAAAATCAGGTCTCCCCGCGCACCCGGAGCTTTACAGGAAGCGGGTGGAACAGTCGCCGTCGCAGCATCCCTTGTGTATATCACGTAAAATAATCAACCCCATATAATTCGCCGTTTTCCGGATACAGAATATAACGAAGTGCATCAGAGTGTTTGGTGAGTTGACATCGAGGCCAGCTTAATATATTGTATCAGGTAGTTCCCCCGTAGATATGTGATGATTGTGTAAATGGTAAAGAAATATCAGCCAACAATAGGGTTCTCCGGGGGAGATCGTGGCTTATAATTAATTTTAGAGAGCCTGGGGCGAAGAAACCCAGGAACGGTAGATATCGGGAGGGAGTTAAAATGCCGAGAAATACCACATTAGGAAAAATTGAAAAAGATCTTGAGAGACTCACAACTCAGGGCCAATCGAAATTATTAGAACGGCTTGCGCATCAACTGAGAACAAAACGCCGTACTATGAAAAAAGAATTGAACTGGAGCAAGCTTTACGGCCTCGGCAAGGGATTGTGGAAAGAACAAGATGCACAGGAATATGTAAACCGGGTGAGAGAGGATAGGATATGAGCTTGTCCGATGAGCTCGCTCATCAGATCAACACTGTCTTTATAGATACAGCGCCAATTATTTATTACATAGAAGCTCATCCTGAATTCGGTCCTCTTGCTAAAGCGATCGTCAACGCGTTTCAGTCAGGAAATATCAATGCCTTTTCTTCCGTGATACCTATTACAGAGGACTTACCCCTTGACTGTCCGTGTAATTATTGTATATTCCCCATCAGTTATGGGAAGCAGAAAAAGTGGCAGAAAGAGATTCAAGGTTAGACAAATATGAAAAACAT
>PLMX01000259.1 GCA_003142635.1 Syntrophaceae bacterium
TGCAGCAGACCGGAACCGGAGCACAGGGTGATTTACCACAGGCTGGGGCTTTCTGGCATACCGCTTGGGAAAAAGTATACCGCCGTAAAATGAGTAGTGACCATAAATAGTGCCAAACCCGCGCCAACAGTGACTTCGTCAATAAATTTGGCGAAGTTGGGTTAAGAGATTTGAACAATCAACCCCAAAGGGAATCCCCTGCCTGCTGGAGAGTAGCTTTAACCCAACTTCCGCAGTTAAAAAATTGAGTTGTAGTAATTACAGCTTGTTATGCTTTAAATAGTGCGTTTTTCTGCACTACATTTTCGATTATCTTCGGTCTGCTGGGAAGCATTACCTTCATTCTTTGAAGTAGCACTTTGAGTTCTTTCGGCACAGTGGCTACCACGCGAAGCCTGATATTTTTCCCCCTCGTCGGCAAAAGGACATCGAGGGATTTTATCTCCTTCATTTCGTCCAGCAGTTTTCTCGGTGCAGTACCAAGTCCCGAGGCTTTCATCCACTGTTGCAGTGTACGCCACATGGCCAATGCCAGAAAGCAAACCAGCATGTGAGCCTGAGTCCTATCCTTTTTCTGATGATATATGGGCCTCATTCCCAGATCGTGTTTGGTGGTGCGGAAAGCATCTTCCACTTCCGTCAGCTGGATGTAGGTCATCCACAATGTCTTGGGATCGGTCTCCGTCCAGTTGGTTCGTAGAAGGTAGTTGCCACCGGTTTCCAAGAGTTGACGGTAACGTTCTTCATTTTTCCGGATATCCATTTTGAGCCGCTTTTCTTCCCCTGCGCCTATTTCCGTAACGGTTACGGTAAAGAGAGAAGCGCTGCGGCTGTTCCTTTCCTGAAGACGTCCGATCTGACGTTCCGCTTTCTGCCGGTCCTTCAATCTGCCGTTTTCTATGCGGGCCGCCATTTTTGCCAGACTGGTCTCCATGTTGCCGACAAAGCGATCAAGAATGGCATTTTCCTTTTCCTTGCGACCCTGTGATCTGCACAAAACAAAGGTCTCTCCTTTATCTTCATGAGAAGGACAGGGCATTACTTCAACACCAGGCTGAACCTCTTCCCAGTCCTGACTGAGTAGCTCCTGTTCAAACTTTTTCAGCATGGACTTGGGAGTGCCCACAAGGTATCTGGCTCCTTTTTGACGCATATACTCCAGATGGTCTTCGCTCACCATGCCGCGATCCATGACCCAAATCCGGTCCGCTTTGCCGTACTTGCTTTCCATGATCTGAATCATTTCTTGAGTGGTCGTGACATCAACCCGGTTGCCATCGAATATCTCAAATGCCAGGGGAAGACCTTCTCTGCTCGCCACGAGACCAATACAAACCTGAGCACAGTCAGGACGTCCATCGCGGCTGTAACCCCTTCTGGCCTGCAAGTTCCCTTTGGCACTTCCCTCAAAATAGGTCGAGGTTATATCGTAAAAAAGAAAGTCGAAGGTGGCACCGAACAACTCGCCGTAACGGGTCTGCAGGTGCCGACAGAGTTTATCCTTGTGAGGCAGAAGAGCATCAAGCGCTCTATAAAGACGGTCGTCATTTATCTTCTCAGACGGTACGCCAAGAATATCATCCAATGCCGTCTTGTCATACCATGACTCGGCAATCTGCAATTCCGAAGAAGGAGCACAAAAACGTGCAAGCGCGAGAATGCAAACCATGACGGACCAGGATATATCTTCCCGTCCAGCAGGTAAATGCTCTCTGCAAAACTCCGCAAAGCCAAGCCTTCTCCACAAAAGAAGTGCAAAATATACATCCCCGAAGTGCCGCAATCTCTCCACGCTGACCTGATTGATGTTGACATTTGCCCATAAAGGAGGCTCTTCGTATGCTTCGAGCAGTGCCGCTTCAGGTCGCGGCTTCCCGTCGAGTATGCGCCCTATCTCTTCCCATCCTATCCGCTCTTCCTTGTCCAAGCCGGGAAGCTTGCCAATAGTTGCTACAATCCTTTGCCGGGGACCCATGGTCGTGCGGACCAACGCCACCAGTGACCAGTAATCGTAGTTCTCTCCGTCAACCTTCTTCCTGTGGCGGCGCAAATACATAACACCTCTCCTTTGCAGGAGCATTATCATGATTTATTATGACAGGCGCAAGGGGCAGTTCTGCACTACATCCACTTTTTCAAAGAGCCCTGTTGAAATCTCTATCCTTTTGCCGAAAATCACATCAATTATTGCCAAAAACCAACGTAAGCTGCGGAAGTTGGGTTAATATTAGAAAGGAAGTAACTAAGATCAATTTATGGGAGACGTGAAGCGCAAGAGACGTGCCGAAAATACTGCGATGTCATCGAGGAAGACATGTATCAACAGCAATGTACGAGACCGCTTATAGGACCTTTTGGCTCTTTCATCATTTTTTAGGGCGCTGTGCTATTTTTCCAATGCCTTCCCGATAAGGAGGAAAGACAATACCTGCTTCCGTAACAATAGCGGTGATGTATCGGTTTGGAGTAACATCAAAGGCCGGATTATAAACATGCATGCCCTCAGGCGCCACTCTTGTTCCTCGAATCATCGTGATCTCTTCTGCGTCTCTTTCCTCGATGGGAATCTCCTCGCCGTTTTGCAGCGACACATCTACGGTAGATAACGGCGCTGCCACATAAAAAGGAATGTTATGTTCTTTTGCCAAAACAGCGAGGGAATATGTGCCGATCTTGTTTGCCACATCACCGTTGGCGGCGATCCGGTCCGCCCCGACAATGACCTTGCTGACCCTTCCCTGCTTCATCAAGAACCCTGCCATGTTATCGGCGATCAGCGTGGCGGGTATCTTCTCTTTCATAAGTTCCCAGGCTGTGAGTCGCGCTCCCTGTAGGACGGGTCGCGTTTCATCGACAAAGACATGTATCTTCTTCCCTTCCTCCCAGGCGGCACTGACAACACCGAGTGCCGTCCCGCAACCCGCTGTAGCCAAGGCGCCTGCATTGCAGTGGGTGAGGATATTATCGCCGTCCTGTATCAGTGACCTTCCGTTCATGCTGATTCTCTCATTTATAGCGATATCTTCCTCACAGATGTGCATGGCTTCTTCTACAAGAATCCTCTTGATCTGATCCGTAGGTGCTAAGAACGCTTCGTCGAAACGCGCTTTCATCCTCTCTATGGCCCAGAAGAGATTCCTTGCCGTGGGGCGGGTTTGCGAAAACTGATCACAGATTTTGTGGAACGCGCGCTTGAAATCTTCTTTTGATGAGGCGGCAAGATGGAGCGTGCCGAGCGCAATGCCCATTGCCGCAGCCACCCCGATTGCCGGGGCGCCGCGGACGGTCAGGTCCTTGATTGCCGCGATGACATCCTTGTAGTCGGTAAGCCTCAGATGGCGCTCTTCATGGGGAAGGGCCTTCTGGTCGATCATTACGACCGCGTCATCTTTCCAGAAGATCGTCCTGATGGCACTGCCCATCTTATAAGTTTTCCCTCTTGAGGTGAAAAGAAGATTGCTTCGTCTGCCCTGTGTTGCCTCGCAACGATAAAATAACCATTCTGAGAAATATTATCGCCAAGGCTCCGGATGATTACGACGCTGTTAACATCTTTTTCAGAAGGTCATTGATGAGCTGGGGATTGGCCTTTCCCTTGGTCGCTTTCATTACCTGACCTACAAAATAGCCAAAGAGCTTCTCTTTCCCTCCCCGGTACTGCTCAACCTGCGCCGTATTTGCCGCCAGGACCCCGGCAATAGTTTTCGCGAGTGCAGCTTCATCGGTGATCTGAACCATACCCTTCTCTTCAATAACCGTCTTCGGCGGCTTGCCTGTCCTGTACATCTCCTCAATAATATCCTTGGCCATCTTCCCGCTGATGGTTCCATTTTCAATGAGCTGAATCATCTCCGCGAGTGACTGTGGTAGAATGGGACACTCTTTTATCTCCCGCTTTTCCTCATTGAGGAATCGGAGGATGTCCCCCATGACCCAGTTGCTTGCCGCTTTCGGCTTTCCGGAAAGGTTGGCCACATTTTCAAAGTAGTCAGCAAGTACCCGGCTTGACGTTAATACACCGGCGTCATAGGAAGGGAGCTGATAATCTCTCATAAACCGCTCCCGTTTCTCGAGAGGAAGTTCAGGAAGGTTTTTTCTGACTTCCGCTACCCATGACTCATCGATTACTATAGGAACCAGATCGGGATCGGGAAAATAGCGGTAATCGTGGGCCTCTTCTTTTCCCCGCATGGAAAGGGTAACCCCTTGTGAATCATCCCACAGCCTGGTTTCCTGGATCACCGCCTGGCCGCTCTCCAGTATATATTGCTGCCGTTTGATTTCATAGTCCAGGGCACGCTGAACATTTCTGAAGGAATTCATATTTTTCAGTTCTGTGCGTGTACCGAAGGCGTTTTCTCCTCTTGGCCTGATGGATACATTGGCGTCACAGCGGAAGCTCCCCTCTTCCATGTTCCCGTCACATATTTCCAGATAAACGAGGATTTCGTGCAGTCTTTTCAAATAGGCCGAGGCCTCCTCGGAGCTTCTCATATCCGGTTCACTGACAATCTCAATGAGCGGCACCCCTGTCCTGTTGAGATCAATGTAACTCGATGGCATATGCTCATCGTGAATCATTTTGCCTGCGTCTTCCTCCATGTGGATCCGCGTTATGCCGATCCTCTTTCTTCCTTCGTTCTGTTCAATGTCGACATATCCGTGTTCGGAAAGAGGCTGGGCATACTGGGATATCTGATACCCTTTGGGGAGATCGGGATAGAAATAGTTCTTCCTCGCGAAATTACATGACTCGTTTATGGCGCAGTTGGTCGCGAGCGCCATTTTAATCGTATACTCAACCACAGTCCTATTCAAGACGGGAAGGACACCGGGCATCCCCATGCATATGGCACAGGTGTGGGAATTGGGCTCCGCCCCGAACAACGTTGAGCAGCTGCAGAATATTTTTGATTTAGTAAGAAGCTGGGCATGTATTTCCAGCCCTATGACCGGTTCATATGCCATCAGAGATTCGGTCTCCTCTGCTTTGCGTTTGCATGCTTTTCAAATGCAGCGCCAATTTGAATTAATTTTCCTTCTTCAAAATGCCCTGCCAGGAACTGTGCTCCTATAGGGAGTCCTTGCCGCGTAAATCCGCACGGCACGGATATGCCCGGTATACCCGCCAGGTTTGTTGATATGGTGAATATATCGGAGAGGTACATTTGGAGCGGATCGTCCATCTTCTCGCCGATCTTGAATGCAGGCGTGGGGGTTGTCGGAGTAAGGATTACGTCACAATGTTTCCATGCCTCTTCAAAATCCCGCTTAATCAGCGCCCGCACCTGGGAAGCCTTCTTATAGTAGGCATCGTAATAGCCGGAAGACAGCGCGTACGTCCCTATCATTATCCGCCTTTTTACCTCGGCCCCGAAACCCGCGGAACGTGTCTTCTTGTACATATCCAAAAGGCCTTTGCAGTCGTCCGCCCGGAATCCGTACTTCACACCGTCATATCGAGCCAGATTGGAACTGGCCTCTGCGGGGGCAATGATGTAATACACGGCCAGGCAATATTCCGTATGCGGAAGGGATATCTCGACACAAGTTGCTCCCAAGCCCTCGATGGCCTTCATGGCCCCTCTCATGGCCTCCGTTATCTCCGGGTCAATGCCTTCGATGAAGTACTCCTTCGGAATCCCCACTTTGAAGCTGTCAATCCCCCGTGAGAGGAATGCCGTGTAATCAGGCACGTCCAGGGGCACAGATGTAGACTCTCTCGGGTCATGGCCGGCGATAACATTCATCATGATGGCGCAGTCTTCAACGTCTTTTGTAAAAGGACCAATCTGATCCAGAGAGGAGGCAAAGGCAATGAGTCCGTACCTGGATACCCTTCCGTAGGTTGGTTTCATTCCCACGACACCGCATAAAGCTGCGGGCTGCCTGATGGAGCCGCCTGTATCGGAACCGATAGAGGCAATGCACTCGTCAGCGGCCACAGCGGCGGCGGACCCGCCGCTCGACCCGCCGGGTATCCTATCGAGGGCCCAGGGATTCTTCGTTATCCCAAAATATGAGGTCTCCGTGGATGAACCCATGGCGAATTCATCCATATTCGTCTTGCCTGTGAACACTGCGCCGGCTTCCTTCAATTTATCCACCACCGTGGCATCGTAAGGCGGGATAAAGTTATGCAGGATGCGGGACCCACAGGTCGTCAAGAAACCTTTCGTACAGACGATATCTTTGAGGGCTACGGGTATTCCCGTCAGCGCACGGATGTTTCCTTCCCTGATACAGCGGTCTGCTTTGGCGGCCTCTTCAAATGCATGTTCCTTCATTAGGGTGATATATGCATGAACACTGCCTTCTACGGCGTCAATCCTCTTGAATACGGATTTGACTATCTCCGAGGAATTTACCTCTTTCGACCTGATCAATTTCTGCAACTCGTGAATTGTTAACTGATGGAGTTCCATGCCGCCCCGCTATTCTATAACTTTCGGCACCCGGAAAAACGGGCCCCTTGCTTCGGGTGCGTTGGACAGGGAGAGTTCATGGCTGAGGGAATCTTTGACAGTATCTTCTCTGAAGGCATTCTGAAGGGCAATGGCATGACTCATCGGTTCAATGCCGGCTGTATCTGCTTCATTCAACTTATCCATATACATCAGGATATCATTTAGCTGTGAGGTAAATTTCACCTTTTCTTCTTCGCTGAAATCAAGTCTCGCCAGATGAGCAACGTATTCAACTTCTTCTTTTGTGATCTTCAACGCCGCATCCTCAATAACTGCAAGAATGAACTCATGACAGCCGCCAGTAAGGATTTATCTGATCAATCACTTTCTTGATGACGGGATCCGTATTGCTGTCTGCCTCATTTGCAATTCGCTCAAGCTCATCATCTTTCACATGCGTACCGTCCCTCATTTCGATAAGTACCGCTTTTATCGACTCTGCGAGCCCACTGATATGATATCCGCCTTCAAGGGTTGCAACCACTTTTCCACCGCAGCACTTATCTGCAATATCCATGAGAATACGCGTCAGACAGGCAAATCCGGCGGGCGTAACCTTCATTCCTCCGAGAGGATCCTTATAATAAGGATCGAAACCGGCTGAGATGAGAACGAGCTCGGGCTTAAACTTCATGGATACGGGATAGATAATCTTTTTAAAAATCTTGACGTACTGAGCGCTGTCTGTGCCTGGTCTCAAGGGTATGTTGATATTGTAGCCGATACCCTTTCCCCGTCCGATTTCTTCTATGGCGCCTGTACCCGGATAATATGGATACTGATGCGTTGAGAAATACAAAACCCTCGGGTCCTCATAGAACTGCGCCTGGGTGCCGTTCCCGTGGTGAAGATCCCAGTCGACTACCAGAATCCTCTCCATCTTGTGTTTGGCAATAGCATGCATGGCGCCTATGGCAATATTATTGAAGAGGCAGAAGCCGGCAGCATTGGATTCTCCCGCGTGATGTCCGGGAGGTCTGACAAAGGCAAAGGCATTGTCGACTTCACCCGATACAACGCTGTCAATGGCGTTAAACAGCCCTCCCACCGCCAGCTTCGCAACATCATATGATTCCGGTGTGGCAGCCGTATCGGGATCAAGGGGAACAAATATCTTCCCCGCAGTGGAGGCGACAAGATTTATATAAGAAAGAGAATGAATCATCCCAATCTCTTCATGGGTGGCATAACGCGGCTCAATTTCGACAAACTGTCCGGCCATATCAGGGGCATCAAGCATCGCGTAGGTCGCTCCAAGCCTCTGTGGCGATTCGGGATGTCCGAATCCGGCGTCATGCCTCAAATACCTTTCATCCCTAACAATACCCGTTTTTCGAGACATTGGTCACCATCCCTGCAAGGGTTTTTCTACACAGGCACAAGCTTTTAGCACAAAAGCAATGAGAACGCAAAAATTTTCCAAGCGTTAAGACGGTGTTATCTGTTCTTGGAAAAACATTGACAAATGTACAAATAGATATATATTCAAGGCGATTAAGCGAATAAGAGGTTGAAATCATGTTCGGGATCGGTTTGCCTGAGCTCATCGTAATAGCAGTTATCGCGTTGATCGTCGTGGGTCCCAAGAAGCTGCCGGATCTTGCCAAATCCCTCGGCAAAGGTCTCTCCGAATTTCGTCGGGCGGCCGACGATGTGACGGAAAACATCAAGGACACTCTCAAGCCCGATGATGTTAAGAAAGAAGTAAATGACTTTAAAGATTCACTGCTCTTTGGTAAGGAAAGCGATCATGATGACCATAAGTCGTCGCCGCATGATGGAGACGATAGAAGAGAACCCCCCCAGAAAGATTCCACTTTTAAAGCTCAATCTTGAATTCACAAATCAACTTAGAATCAATTTATTATAAAAGGAGACGCTGATACTTAATCTATGGAAGACCCTGTAGAAGAAAAAATGCCGTTTACCGCTCATCTCGAGGAATTGCGGACCAGAATCATCCGCATAATGATTGCAGCAGCTATCGGTTTCGGCGTCTGTTGGTATTTTAAGGAATGGCTGTTCCAGATTATTACAAGACCTCTGCACCAGGTCCTGCCCCCGAACAGCTACATGATATACACCAGCCTGCCCGAGGCGTTTTTCAACTACATGAAAATCTCTTTCTACGCGTCCCTTTTTCTTACAAGCCCCTACATCCTTTACCAACTGTGGAAATTCATCTCGCCCGGCCTCTATAAGACAGAGAAGAAATATATGCTTCCCTTCGTTATCTCTTCCACTATTCTGTTTATTTGCGGCATACTATTCGGATATTACCTTGCCCTTCCTCCGGCATTCGGCTTTTTTGTGGAATTTTCATCGGACTTTCTCAAACCCATGCTTTCACTGCGGGAGTATCTTTCTTTCTCCCTGAAGCTGCTGCTTGCGTTTGGTTTGTCCTTTGAACTCCCTGTCGTTATCTTCTTCTTGGCCAAAATCGGCGTTGTAAATTCAAAAATGTTGTCGCGAAACAGGCGTTACGCCATACTCATAATATTTATCGCCGCTGCAATCCTGACGCCTTCCCCTGATGCGATCACCCAGATCATCATGGCTGTGCCCTTGATGGGCCTTTATGAGATTGGTATAATCGTAGCCAAGCTCGCCGAGAAGAAGCGCCCCAAGGAGGAAGATTTGAAAGACGATCAAAAGGAAATATGAGACCAAGGGACAAGAAAACGCAACCTAAACGCTCACGCCTTGGCACAGTATTGCTGGTAGCCACACTGTGCCTTGTTGTTCTGGCAATCATCGTAAGTAGTATCTTGTACTACGTGCTTCACCAGGAATTGCCCAGCATAGCCGCCTTAAAGGATTACCGTCCCAGCATCGCCACGCGGGTGTACGCAGACAATAATGAATTAATCGATGAATTCTTCATGGAAGATAGAAAAATCATTAAGCTCTCCGACGTTCCAAAGGTGGTCGTTCAGGCCTTTGTCGCCGCGGAAGACGCGAGATTTTATCAGCATACCGGCTTTGATTTGGTGAGCATGACAAGGGCTTTCTATAAGAATATCGAAGCCGGTCGCATAGTTCAGGGCGGAAGCACGATAACACAGCAGGTGGCTAAGTCCCTTTATCTGTCTTCGGAAAGAAGCTACGTGAGAAAAATCAAGGAGGCCATCTTAGCCTATAAGATTGACAAGTATCTTTCCAAAGACGAAATCATGAACTTATACCTCAACCACATATATTTAGGACACGGCACTTACGGCATTGAGGCGGCATCACAAGGATATTTTGGAAAAAGCGCGAGACATCTGAACCTCGCGGAAGCCTCACTCCTGGCCGGTCTTCCCAAGGCGCCNNGCCCCTTATTTTGTCGAAAACATCCGGAAATACATTCTGGAAAAATACGGGAGCGACGTGTTGTACAGGGAAGGCCTTGAGGTCTACACGACCCTTAACATAGACATGCAGAAGGCGGCACGGGACGCAGTAGAAAAGGGTCTTCAAGAATTGGAAGACCGGGAGAAGTATCAGAAGGGGCTCGTTCAGGGGGCTCTTCTCTGTATGGAGGTGAAGACCGGTGCTATCACAGCTATGGTGGGAGGCAGGGATTTCAAAAAGAGTGAATTCAACCGCGCCACCCAGTCGCGGAGGCAGCCGGGATCGGCATTTAAGCCATTCATATACACGGCCGCTTTCGACAAGGGGATGACACCGTCAACGCGCATACTGGACGCCCCCATTGTGTATGAAGATAGATCATCTCCTGATGGCTTCTGGAAACCGAGAAATTTCGATGGTAAATTTAATGGGCCGACCACGCTTAGAAACGCCCTCGTGCAGTCACGAAATATCATTACGATAAAGATTCTACAGGAGATCGGTGTCGACTATGCCGCTGCTTATGCCACGAATATGGGGATAACTTCTCCCCTGTCAAAGAACCTCTCTCTGGCCCTGGGCACGTCGGGGGTCACCCTGCAGGAAATGGTAAGGGGATACGGTGTCCTGGCAAATCAAGGCAAGAGGGTCGTTCCTTTTTTAATCAAGAAGATCGTTGATCGGACGGGTCACGTCTTTGAAGAGACCCAGGTAAGAAGTGAGGATGTGATTGACCCGCGCATAGCATTCATGACGTCCTATGTCATGCAGGATGTCGTGGAAAGCGGCACAGGCAGAAGGGTAAAGAGCATCGGCAGGCCCGTGGCAGCCAAGACGGGAACAACAGATGATACGAGGGATGCCTGGTTCATAGGCTTTACACCGTCTCTCGTGGCCGGGGTATGGGTTGGCTTTGACCAGGAAACCTCACTCGGCAGAGAAGAAGTAGGAGGCAGGGCGGCTGCTCCCATATGGCTCTATTTTATGGAAAAGGCCCTGCAAGGAAGGCCCAGGGAGGTTTTTCCCGTGCCGGATGGAATTGTCTTCATCAAGGTAGAACCTCACACGGGCATTCCGGCTACACGCTCGACCCAGGATGCTATATTCGAGAGCTTTCTCGAGGGTACGACAGGGACTCGTGCTGTACCTATAGAAATCAAGGAAACGCAGGAGGAAACCAGCAATCTCAATAAGGACGGTCCCCGTTAACGACGAACGCCTAAAAATTGCTTGACAAATCCGATTTCTTATATATAAGATTAAATCAAGATTAACGGACAAAGGTAAGCAGATGACCCGTTGTAGCCTGAGCAACAGCACCCTTAATGTAGCCGTAGTAGTAGTATCTGTACTTCGGGGGACCGCTGCTCGGTTTCTGTGACGGAATGACATAGAACGAAGAGCCGCGGGCCCCTGTAACCCGCGGCTTTTTTATGCCTTATAAGCCGCTGTGCAGATGGACTGGCGGCTTTTTATTTTCTGAACAGCTAAGGAGCAATTATGGAAACCATTGGAGCGGATATAGTTATACAAGTCTTACGGGAGGAAGGAGTTGACGTAATCTTCGGATACCCGGGGGCAAATACCCTGCCTATCCATGACCGGTTGATGAACAGTGAGGTTCGTCATTATCTAATGCGGCATGAGCAGGCAGCGGCTCACGCTGCTGACGGCTACGCGCGTGCTACGGGAAAAGTAGGCGTCTGCATCGCCACGTCCGGACCCGGTGCCACTAACCTCGTGACGGGCATTGCCACGGCGTTCATGGACTCAACGCCCATGGTCGCCCTCACGGCGCAGGTGAGCACGAGCCTTCTCGGCCAAGACGCCTTCCAGGAGACGGATATCATCGGGATAACTTTGCCTATCACAAAACACAGTTACCAGGTGCACGATGTGAATAATCTTGCAGCAACGCTGCGGCAGGCATTTGAACTGGCCAAGACCGGCAGGCCGGGTCCGGTTCTCGTGGATCTCCCCCGCGACATCCTGTCGTCGAAATGCCCGCCGGCAGAAGAGAACGCTGCCCCTGCGCTGAAGACGAACTACAAGACTGAAGAAGATCGTGAACAGCTGGAGATGATCGCCAAGACATTGAATCAGAGCGAAAGACCTATCCTCATCATCGGAGGAGGAGTTAAGCTGAGCAATGCATTTCGCCTGGTACGCGAGCTGATTGAAAAGGCGAAGATCCCCTTCGTCACTACGATGATGGGAATCGGTTCCGTTGACTCCGTCAATGGATACAACCTCGGGTTGATAGGAACGCACGGCAATGAGCTGGCCAACCGGATGGTGCATCAATGCGATTTCATTCTCGCCATAGGCACACGCTTCTCAGACCGGAGCACGGCACTCATCGAAGAATTTGCGCCTCTGGCAAAAATTGCCCAGCTCGACATCGACCCCACTTCGATCGGAAAGAGCATCAAGATTAATCTGCCTTACGTCGGGGATATTCGCGATGCACTGACGGCTTTGCTGCCTCTGATAGATGCAAAGGAAAAATCAGACTGGCTCCTGAGAATACAGTCTGAGCGCGACGCCATCAACGGAAAAGTCACGGACACGGGATGCGGACAGGCGGGAGATTTTATTCGGATGGTACAGGAGGCCATGCCCGTCGAAACAACGGTGACTGCAGATGTGGGGCTGAATCAGATATGGACGGTGCGCACGTGGCAGGCACGGAGCCCGCGTAGCCTTATTACCAGCGGCGGCATGGGGACGATGGGATTCAGCCTGCCTGCGGCAATCGGCGCCAAGATCGGCTCTCCGGAGAGGGCCGTCGTCGCTATCACAGGCGATGGGGGATTCTACATGAACATCCAGGAACTGGCCACCATCAGCTATTACAATTTACCGATAAAGATCGTCGTCATCAATAACGGGCACCTCGGGATGATCCGCCAGATTCAGGACCTTTTTTACAATGCCCGTTTTAACACCATTGAATTGGGAAGCAAGGTTGATTTTGTAGCGGTGGCCCGGGGCTTCGGCATCCCGGGGAGCAGAATTGCCGTGGATAAATATCCGAAGGCCGGCATCGAGGCTATGGTAAAGGCCGATGGCCCATATCTCCTGGAAGCCGTTGTTGATCCGGAGAACTACGTCTACCCTATCATCCCGCCGGGATGCTCGAATATCGAGATGATGTACGACAGACTTGACTGAAAAATGATTGCGGAGGATCTATCATGTTAAAAAAGGCACGCGAACAGGAACAGACCATTTCCATTCTCGTAAACAATCAACCGGGCGTGCTCTCCCGTGTGGGAGGCGTGTTTGGCCGCCATGGATACAACATCAAGAGCCTCTGCGTGGCGGAAACTACGAACCCGGACGTTTCGAGAATCACTCTGACCAGTGAATCGGATCCTGACTTTACGGAAAAGATAAAAAAGCAACTGGACAAGCTGGTAGATATCATCAATGTCTCTGATGTCTCGGGACAGTCCTACATTCAGAGAGAGTTAATGTTGATCGGAGTTACCGTCAAAGAGGGAGCCTATGCAGAAATCCTGCGGGCAATTGAACTGTTCGGCTGCAGAATCGTCACCATGACACCGGATTATTTCATCCTCGAATTGACGGGTCAGCCGGATGAAACGGCGGCATTCCTGAAATTCTTCCAGTCATTCGGTGTGGAGGAAATAAACAGAACCGGATCAATTGCCATCGAGAGAACGAAGCCTCAAAGAAGAATCTAAGAAAGACGATAAAATATTCTTGACAATACCATGGGAGGCTGTTAAAAAGATTCCATAGTGAGGATTGATAACGACATGCACGCGTTTAGTATCGCAAACATCATCATAATTATTATCGGGATAATCATTCCCTTCCATAGGAGGGCTGGATGATGGTTTGCGTTTAGCACATAGTTCGCAGTAAAAACCGTTACCAGCAAAAGGTAACGGTTTTTTTTTGGAGAAATTTCCCCGCATGTCTTAGACCCCGTCCTTAACCCAATATCGGTTGAGGGCGTTGACAGAGGGGATTTTAAAAGGGGGTTGAGAAAAGTGAAGTTAACGGGCGCACAAGTCCTTTTTGAGGCCTTGCAAAAGGAGAATGTGGATACGATCTTCGGATTTCCCGGTGGAGCCGTACTCGACATCTTTGATGAACTGTACAGAAGAAAGATTAGAAATATTTTAGTACGACATGAACAGGGCGCCATACACGCAGCCGACGGATATGCGCGGGTTTCCGGCAAGGTTGGGGTATGCCTGGTGACGTCCGGGCCTGGAGCGACAAACACGGTAACCGGTATAGCCAATGCATTTATGGATTCCATTCCCGTCGTCGTATTGACAGGTCAGGTGGCGACCTCCTTGATCGGCGGCGATGCCTTTCAGGAAGTGGACATCACCGGTATTACGAGACCCTGTACAAAACATAATTTTCTGGTCAGGCGGATTGACGACCTGGGACGCATCGTCAGGGAAGCCTTTCATATCGCCCGCTCGGGACGCCCCGGTCCCGTCCTCATCGATATTCCCAAGGATATTACAAAGTCTCTTATCGAGGATAATGACATATCCTGGACACTGAGTCTTCCCAATAACAACAAGAAGGTCTCCATCGAAGATGCCTGTGCTAAAGCGCTTGACATGATCAGGCAGGCGGAAAGACCACTCGTCATCTCGGGGGGTGGTGTGCTTCTCGGGCGGGCCTGGGACGAGTTGAGAACATTTGTGAAACTGCTCAACGTACCCATCACGTCGACCCTTATGGGACTCGGGGCATTCCCCGCATCCGACCCACATTGGCTCGGTATGCCGGGTATGCATGGCACATATTACGCCAATATGGCCATCAGTAATTGCGACCTTTTGATCGCGCTTGGTGTCCGTTTTGATGATCGGGTTACATCGAAGCTTGACGCCTTTGCGCCCCATGCCAAGGTACTTCACGTCGATATTGATCCTGCATCTATCGATAAATTTGTAAAGACGAATCTATCGATTGCAAGCGATTGCAAACCTGTGTTGCAGCTGCTCAATAAATGGATTTCCGACAAAAGTTTTACCATGCCCGAAAAGCAGACAAAGGCATGGCTCGAGCAAATTCAGAAATGGAAGGAGTTTGCACCCCTGACATACTGTCAGTCTGACAAGATCAAGCCTCAATACGTCGTGGAGACACTCTATCGTCTCACGGAAGGAAAAGCTATCATCTCGACAGAGGTGGGGCAGAACCAGATGTGGGCGGCGCAGTTCTATCATTTCGATTACCCTAATTCATTCATTACATCGGGCGGACTGGGGACAATGGGTTATGGATTCCCGGCTGCCATCGGCGCGCAGGTTGCCCGCCCTGACAAGGTCGTCGTAGATATTGCCGGAGACGGAAGCATCCAGATGAACATTCAGGAATTGGCCACGGCTGTTAATTATGACCTTCCCGTTAAGATAGTAATCCTCAACAACGGATTTTTGGGCATGGTTCGCCAATGGCAGGAACTGTTCTACGGGAAGCGTTATTCCCACAGCAACATAAATAATGTGCCTGACTTCGTGAAACTTGCTGAGGCATATGGCGCTGTCGGCCTACGGGCGACTCGTCCCGAAGAGGTGGAGGCCACGTTAAGGAAGGGACTTGATGTTGCAAAAACTGTCATAATGGATTTCCATGTGGAACCCGAAGAAGGTGTCTATCCCATGGTTTCACCGGGTGCGGCGATCTCAGATATGGTCTTACGCAAGTAGGATGGATTGGAATATATCAAATCTATTATGAGGTGAATGAGCTTATGGAAGTAAAGGAGAATACGATTTCCATCCTGGTAAATAACAGGCCCGACGTTCTGGCCAGGATCGCGGGAACCTTCAGTGGCCGAGGGTTCAATATCGAAAGCATCTCGGCAAATATCACGAGAAATCCTGAAATTACCAGAATCGTTATTACCACCCTCGGTAACCGGGAGACCGTCATCAAACTTGAAAAGCAGCTGACAAAGATTATTGATGTCCTCGAAGTGAAAGATCTGACGCGGGCCAATGCGGCCTGCCGGGAAATGGTCCTGGTGAGGATGAAATTAACCGATGCGAATCAAGTGAAGATCATGCAGACTGTTGACACGCTTAAGGGGAAGATTGTAAATATGGACGTTGATACCTGCATACTGGAAGTGACGGGCGGCAAAAAGGACATCGACGATGCCCTTGCTTTTTTGGACAAGATGGGCATGGATGATTTTACGAGAACAGGGGTTGTTGCTGTGGAGCGTCAGAAATAATCATAAATCAGGGTATCGAGAGTGCATAAATGCTATTGATCATTAAATCTATAACTATAAGGAGGTACTGATATGCCTAAAATCAACATCGGTGGTGTCATGGAAGAGGTTGTCACATCAGAGGAGTTCACGCTCGAAAAGGCGCGCAAAGTGCTCAAGGGTGAAACGGTTGCCGTCATAGGTTACGGCGTACAGGGACGCGGTCAGGCCTTAAACATGAGGGATAACGGCATCCGCTGTATCGTCGGTGAAGGCGACTTCAACTGGCAGAAGGCCAT
>PLMX01000149.1 GCA_003142635.1 Syntrophaceae bacterium
TGTTCAGTTAACACCTGTCATCTTGCACAAACCTTATCTGAGCATACGGATATGTATGTCTATTACACGATTATCCTTCGTGAGGAAAGCAGGCGTGAGCCGACTATGCCTTGAAGATATCCACTGCATCCGGTAATACCGGCGAAATCCCTCACAACCAGCCTTTAAATGACCCTCATAAAAATCGCCCGGAAGCAGGTTCTTATCAAGTATCAAAGGCTACCTTACTAAGCTCTTAAAACACAAGTTGCTGCAACGCAGATATATGATAAATCAAGAGTCATATTAATGCTGAAACTTACATATATCAATTATGACATATAGAGCTGATTTGATTAACTTTCTTCACCATTATTACTTGACATAGAGAAGAAATGAGTGTATGGGGAGACACTTTTGTTATATTTCGGATAAGGTCTTATTTTCCGCACTCGAAGATGATATGTGACAATTAAATTAACGAGTGCCCGCCCGAAATGTATCGAATCTTTTTTTTGTGATTCAAGATCAGGCAGCTCCCCAAGCATGTTAGTAGTATACGTCCACATCCATTCGCTGCCTGCAGGAGCAGCATACAGATTCTGACATCAAACATTTAAGTCTCATGATTACGATTTACACTTGTTTCCGCAGATTTATTTAGAAATAGGGCATTCGATCGTAAGCTGTTAATTTTAAGTCCGTATGAAAGGAGTACGTAATGGAAATAAGAAAGATTTCACTAACCATTGACGGAAAGGAGGTCCAAGCCACCCCCGGACAGACAATTTTGGAGGTTGCCCGTGATAACGGTATTTATATACCGACACTCTGCCAGTACGCGGACACCACGAACGTCGGTGCATGCCGGGTATGCGTGGTCGATGTCGCGGGTGCGAGAACCCTTGTGGCTTCCTGCTGCATGCCGATAAACCCCGGCATGGTCGTCAAGACTGATACACCGGCTGTAAGAGCGGCGCAGCGACTGGTCGTGGAGCTTCTCTGGGCTTCGGGCGACCACAACTGTCTCACCTGTGAAGCGAACGGGGTGTGTGAACTTCAAAGCCTTGTTTACTGGCTGCAGATAGAAAAACCGCGGTTCAATATCGAATCTCCCGGTTATGAGGTTGAAGAAACCAATACCATGATCCAGAGAGATCTGAATAAATGCGTTCTCTGCGGCAGGTGTATCAGAGCCTGTAATGAGATTCAGGTTAACGAAGTCCTCGACTTTGCTGGGCGCGGTTTTCGCACCAAGGTCGGCCCGGCCTTTGACGCGGATTATATCGACTCGGAGTGCGTGTTCTGCGGCGAATGTGTAGATTCCTGTCCGGTAGGCGCTTTAACTTTCAAGCAGGCCAAATTCCAAGGGCGTCCATGGGAGATTAAAAAGGTGAAGACGACATGTACGTATTGCGGCGTCGGTTGCCAGCTTGACCTGAATATACACAACGGAAAGCTGGTCAAGGTCACCGGCAATCATGAATATGGCCAGCCCAATGAAGGCAGCCTTTGTGTGAAGGGCCGTTTTGGACTGGATTTCGTCCAGCATCCGAACCGCCTCACGACCCCCCTCATCAGAAAAAACGGGGAGCTGAAAGAGGCGAGCTGGGATGAAGCTTATGAATTCATCGCCAAAAAACTTGCTTCTATCAAGAAAAAACACGGCGCTGACAGTATCGCGGGTTTTTCCTCCGCCAAGGTTACTAACGAAGAAAATTATCTCTTCCAGAAATTTATGAGAGCAGTCATCGGAACCAACAATGTCGATCACTGCGCCCGTCTTTGACACTCTTCCACAGTGGCCGGTCTGGCCGCCGCCTTCGGGAGTGGTGCAATGACGAATTCGATTGATGAAATCGAATATACCAATGCCATCTTTGCCATAGGAACCAACACAACAGAAAATCATCCTGTTATCAGTTCGAAAGTGAAAAGAGCTGTTCGTCTGCACGGCGCGAAATTGATCGTCGCAGATCCGAGAGAAATAGACCTGGTGAAATACGCCGCGATCTGGCTGCGCCAGAAGCCCGGCACTGATGTGGCCCTTCTCAATGGAATGATGAACGTCATTATCTCCGAAGGCCTCTATGCGAAAGAGTACGTGGAAGAGCGTACCGAGGGATTTGACGCGATGAAGAAGGTCGTGGAGAAATATACGCCCGCGTATGCCGAAAAGATTACAGGCGTTCCTGCGGACGACATCAGAACGGCTGCCCGCATCTATGCGGAGGCGGGCAAAGCGGCGATTCTCTATACCATGGGTATTACCCAGCACGTAACAGGAACTGACAACGTCAAATCCTGCGCTAATCTCGCCATGCTTTGCGGCTATTTAGGAATGGAGGGAGGAGGCGTTGATCCCCTGAGAGGCCAGAATAATGTCCAGGGCGCTTGCGACATGGGCGCACTTCCTGTCGTTTTCACCGGCTATCAGCCTGTAGCCAATGATGAGACAAGATCAAAATTTGAAAAGGCCTGGGGAGTCGCGTTACCTCCTAAACCTGGCCTTACCATTGTGGAAACACTGAATGCTGCGCACGATGGGAAGGTGAAAGCCCTCTTCGTCGTCGGCGAAAATCCCATGCTCTCCGATCCTGATTTAACTCATGCAAAAGAAGCCTTGAACCATCTGGATCTTCTTGTCGTACAGGACATCCTGCTCTCTGAGACGGCTGAGCTTGCCCACGTTGTGCTGCCGGCAGCCTGCTTTGCAGAAAAAGAAGGGACCTTCTCCAATACGGAAAGAAGGGTGCAGCGCGTAAGAAAGGCCCTTGATGCTCCCGGCCAGGCAAAAGCGGACTGGGAAATTATTTGCGAACTCTCTACTCACATGGGCTATCCTATGAAATATGCGGCTCCTGAAGATATTATGAAGGAGATCAACGGATTGACTCCGAGTTATGCGGGTATAACTTATGAAAGGCTTGAAAAAGAGGGTATCCAGTGGCCGTGTCCGAATGCGGATCATCCGGGAACCAAATACCTGCACAAGGACAGATTCACCAGAGGGCTGGGACTATTCCATGCCCTTGATTACATTCCGCCTGCGGAAGTTCCCGATGCCGCGTATCCGTTTGTCATGACCACCGGCCGCGTCCTTTACCAGTATCACACGGGGACGATGTCCCGCCTGTCGAAGGGTATCACGGAAAGGTGCCCGGAGTCTTTGGTGGAGATTCACCCCAATGACGCAAAAGAACTGGGAATTCAGGAAGGTCAATTTGCAAAGGTTACTTCCCGCCGCGGCGTTGTCCAGGCCAAGGCCAAGGTGACGGAGCGTGTGCCCAAAGGGACCATCTTTATGAACTTTCATTTCAAGGAAGCAGCCGTTAACTTACTTACGAACCCTGCCCTTGATCCGATCTGTAAAATTCCGGAATATAAGGTATGTGCGGTGAACGTAGAAGCGGCGTAAAAAGATAAAATCTCGTTGGTCCGCTCAACAGCGGGGCAATGCTAATTTATTAATAAGTTGATTAATTTTATAATGAAGGAATTTTGATTTATGAGTAATGAAAATTTGATGTCAAAAAGATGGCTGATCGCCGCCGCTGGGGTCTTTATCATGACGATACTCGGTACCGTTTACGCGTGGTCGGTTTTCGTGAAACCGACCATGGCTGCCCACGGCTGGACGCAAGCATCAGTCGCGGTGGTCTTCATGATCATCATCGGCATGATCGGTCTCTCCGCAGCGTTCGGCGGGATATTGGTCGACAAGAAGGGACCAAAATTCGTCGCCACAATCGGGGTCATCATGTACGGCGTCGGTGTTTTGCTGGGCGGCCTCGCCCTTACTGTGGGCAACATCTGGCTCCTCTACATCGGCTATGGCGTGATCGGTGGCGCCGGTAACGGTCTGGCCTACGTGGTACCCATTGCCACGCTGATCCGCTGGTTCCCCGACAAACGTGGCCTCATCACCGGTCTTTCGGTCATGGGCTTCGGCTTAGGCGCCTTCTTTATCGGCAAGATCGCACCGGTTCTGATTGTCAACGTGGGTGTCGCCAATACCTTCTTTGTTCTGGGCGTCGTGTACGTTGTCGGAAATGTGCTGGCGGCTCTCATACTCCGCAATCCCCCCAAGGGCTGGCTGCCCGAAGGTTTCACCGCTTCGGCGTCAACGGTCGCCGCCGCCGATTCCTTCAGTTGGGACGATGCGAAAAAGACGCCCCAGTGGTACATGATCTGGGCCATGCTGTTCCTGAACGTCAGCGCCGGCATGGGTCTCCTCTCCAAGCTCTCTCCTATGGCGCAGGATGTGTATAAAGCCGCCCAGGGGATTTCCGATCCCGCACAACTGGCGATTCTCGGCGGTGGCGTCGTCGCCACCGCATCGATCTTCAACGGCCTCGGTCGCCTCTTCTGGGCGTGGATCTCCGACATGATCGGTCGTAAAAACGTCTTCATGGTCATGTTTGCCACCCAGGCGGCTCTCTACTTCTACCTCCCCTCGGTCACTAGCACGCTGATATTCACCGTCATCGCCTGTTACCTCCTCGCCTGCCTCGGCGGTGGATTCGCGGTGATGCCTGCCTTCGCGGCCGACTCTTTCGGCCCCACTTACATCGGCAAGGTATACGGCTTTGTCCTGACCGCGTGGGGCGCTGCGGGTGTCATCGACGGTTTGGTATTCGCAAAGTTTGCGGTCCAACCGGCTCTCTGGACCGCGGCCACCCTGCTCAGCGGCGGTTTCTTTATTGCATTGAGCTACAAGAGACCGGCGCCGAAATCGGCAAAGGCGTAAATACTCTCTCAATGCAGGGCGGATTTTCTCTCTTCCAAACGTAATGCGGGGGAATCCGCCCTTTCCCCTGCAAGGGCGAAAAACAAGTTGAGAATATCTATACAAGAAACTGAATGGGAGGAATGAGGAAAATGCAAAATACGCTTAGCTCTGTGCTGAATATGGCCATTGACAAGGAAAAAGAGGCGTATGATTTTTATATGAACCTCTACAACCTGGTAGAAGATAAAGAGGCGAAAAGCACCCTGAAGTATATCGCTAAGGAGGAAGCAAAGCACAGAGACTTTCTGACAACCTGCCAGAAGGGCCGCTTCTGCTCGGAAGTCTTGAACATGGAAACACCAATCGCATACAAAATAGTCGAGCATATCGAGAAGCCGGATATAAAGAAGAACATAAAAAGCGCTGAGGTCTACCTCATCGCTGCTAACAGAGAGCTCAACTCACACAATTTTTACAAGAGCCTGGCAGAATCATATCCTGCCGGTGATGTAAGGGATCTTTTGACTAAAATGGCGGGGGAAGAGTTGAAGCACAAGGAAAAAATGGAGTATCTTTACTCCAATACGGCCTTCCCGCAAACCGCAGGTGGTTGATCGATTTCTTGAGACTATAATGAGAGTTAGGACTGCCTCTTGTCTTTGCTCGATTCCTTTAAAAGGAGAGTAGCGGAGTGATGCAAGAAAAGATAGAAGCCTTTGAAAAAACGGGCCTGTTCAGTTAACACCTGTCATCTTGCACAAACCTTATCTGAGCATACGGATATGTATGTCTATTACACGATTATCCGTTTCCGGCGTTATCATATAGGACAGCTCAATGGGAAGAACAGCCATATCAATGGCCTTTGATGTTGTCGGTTAGTTGTCTTGATCGTGTCCGCTTCAAATCGTCCTGCATGTGCTGCAATGTACCCAATATAGCCAAAATATTTGACAACGCCAAAAATATGCTCATATAGACTTCTTCTCCCGCCCATAACCCTTATTTTGCCCAATTCCACCGTAATGGTCACGTACTTACCCCTCATTCGGAATGATGATCAAGCAAAACCATGTCTTAGTGTATACCGACATTCTGTCAATTTTTTCCTTGACACAAAACCCTCTTTCTGATAGTCGAGCGTGACATATGTCCAAACGGACATATTCCTCAATCAGGCATAGTCCCCTTTATCTGATGGTCGCAGCAATTTCAAGCACTTCATATGACGGGGGACCAAGTCAGCTATGTTACTGATAGATGCCAAAATCAAAATAAAAAAGATTTCTTTGGAAAGGAGGCGTGGCAAACGATGACGATGGTCAATATTAACATAAATGGCCAGAAAGTCAGTGCAGCAGCCGGCAGTACCATCCTTAAGGCCGCAAAGCAGGCAGGCATTGACATCCCGACGCTCTGTGACCATCCTGCTTTGATTCCAGTCGGTGCTTGCCGAATATGCGTTGTGGAGGTTAAAGGACAGCGCACCCTGATCACGGCATGTACTTTCCCTATATCTGAGGGATTGGAAATACAAACAGAATCACCACAGGTAGTTAAAGCGCGAAAATTAGTCCTTGATCTGATATTTTCAGAACGAAACCATTACTGCCCGTACTGCGAGATGAGTGGAGACTGCGAATTGCAAAATCTGGGGTACCGCTATAGTCTCGATCACTTTATTTACCCGACTTATACAAAGCCTTTCCCGGTTGATGCTACACGTAAGTACTTCCTCATGGATCACAACCGCTGTGTTCTATGCGGCCGTTGTGAGCGAGCATGCGGCGATCTCGTGGCCAATCATACCCTTGGTTTGCGGAATCGCGGTGCCAATTCCATGATCCATGCCGATGCGAATGTTCCATTTGGTGAGTCTACCTGTATCTCTTGCGGCTCATGCCTGCAGGTATGCCCCACAGGCGCCCTGTGCGATAAACGGAGCGCATACATGGGACATGACATACAGATGGAACATATCAAGACTACCTGCAATCAGTGCAGTATCGGATGCGGCATGGAGATCGTCACCCGCGGCGGCAATGTCTTGAAAATTGTGGGCGACTGGGATGCGGCGGTGAACAGTGGGCTGCTTTGTAAAAACGGCCGCTTTGATCCTCTTTACGATGAACGTCAACGTGTTACCAGGCCTTTGCTCCGGCGAAGTGGTAAACTCGAGCCGGCAAGCTGGGAAGAGACTCTGCAAGCGGTTGCTGAGCGCGTTGGCAAGGCCAATGCTAAAGACTTAGGGGTGCTCGCTTCCACTTACGCTACGAATGAAGCCCTCTATCTGCTTGCCAAGTTATTCCAGAAAGAACTGAAAGCAACCAACGTTGGCTTACTCAACGACGTTGCGCCGAAACTCTCCGATAAACAAGGATCGCTTGCCGACATCGCCCTCGGCGACGTCATTCTTGTGGTCGGTTGTGATTTACTGAAGGATCAGCCGGTTTCCTCTTTCTTTGTCAAACGATCCGTTGACAGGGGTGCACGGCTCATAGTGGTGGACGGTAAAGACAACGGACTGGCCCCATTTGCATATATGAACCTGGATATGGCTGATATCGGCAAGGCTATTGAGATTGCTCAGCGAGCAGGAAATCCTGTCGTGGTTTATGGAGCTGGTGTAACGGACAAGGCTGCGACGGCGCTGAAAAAGCTCCAGGGGAAGGCCTCTTTCGTGGCAATAGAAAATGGCGTCAATACGCGGGCGGCGGCGGCTTTGGGACTAAACAACGGATTCAAGCCCTCTGCCGTAAAAGTGTTGTATGCCTTGCTTGGTGAACAAAAGCTCGACGACAAGGACGTATTCAAAAATGTTGACAAGAAAGCGTTCGTAATAGCGCAGGCCAGCTTCGCATCTCCTCTGACCGAACGAGCCGACGTGGTGTTGCCTATGGCAATATGGTCGGAGCGAGCAGGCAGCCTTACAAATACAGAAGGTAGCGTACAGCAAGTTAACAAAGCTGTAGAACCTGCGGGTGAAGCTAAGCCAGACTGGGAAGTCATCTCCTTGCTGGCAGATAAACTGGGCAAGAAGCTTGGCGCTTCGCTAGGCGAGATTTCGGCTCGCGCAACCCAGGAACTCAAGTGAAAGGAGAATGGACGATGGCAAGAGTTAAAGTCGCCACTGACTGGTTGGCTGGATGTGCTGGATGTCATATGTCTTTTTTAGACATTGATGAACGCATTGTCAAATTGTTGGAACTGGTGGAATTTACGTCGAGTCCTGTGACGGACCTGAAACATCCACCCAAAGAGGGTGTAACTGTTGGTATACTTGAAGGGGCCATCTGCAACACTCACAACATCGAAGTCGCTAAGCAAATGCGCGAGCGTTGTCAGATACTTATCGCAGTTGGTGATTGTGCTACTTTTGGAGGTGTCCCTGCTATGCGCAACTTGTGCGGCACAGATGAGGCACTGAAGCGCGCGTATCTGGATACGGAAAGCGTCGTGGACGGACTCATCCCTGACTCTCCGGAGCTTGGGAAGCCCCTTGAAATGGTTACAGGCGTTGGTGAAGTAGTAAAGGTTGATCTCTTTATTCCCGGCTGCCCACCGAGGGCTGATGCATTTTGGTACGCATTGACAGAACTACTCGCCGGGCGAGTGCCTATTGTTTTGCCACGTGAACTTTTTACATATGATTAGAGGAGAACATCTATGGAAGCTCGAAAGATAACCATTGAACCTATAACACGCATCGAAGGTCATGGGCGAATCACGATCCATCTGAATGAAGAAGGCAAGGTAGATCAGTCCTTTTTTCACGTTGATGAATTCCGTGGTTTAGAGAAATTTACTGAAGGTCGCCCATACTTTGAGATGACACAGATCACTCAGCGCATTTGCGGTATCTGTCCGGTAAGCCATCACCTGGCCGCAGCGAAGGCCTGCGATGGCGTCGCCCGTGTGGAACCTCCGCGGCCGGCCAAGCTGCTGCGCGAGTTGCTGCATATGGGGCAATTTGTGCAGTCCCACGGTATGCATTTTTTCCACCTGGCAGCGCCGGACCTGGTCCTGGGTTTTGATGCCGACCCCGCCATACGGAATGTTTTCGGGATCATCGGAGCGAACCCCGAACTGGCATTGAAGGCAGTGAATCTGCGCCGTTTCGGACAGCAGATCATTCAAAGACTGGGTGGGAAGCGTGTACATCCCAATTTTGCTGTTCCTGGTGGGGTTAACGCACCTCTCTCCCCCAAGGATCGCGATGAAATACTCGCCGAGTTCGATACCATGGTTGGTATCGCCAAGGTGGCGGTGAGCATCGGCAAGGACTGGCTGGGATCCAACAAAGAACTGGCTTCTGTCTTTGCATCTTTCCCTTCCAATTATATGGGTCTCGTGGACATGGAAGGCGGCCTTCAGCTTTACGATGGTGAGATCCGGGTAAAGGATGCCGACGGCAACTTTGTGGCGCAGTTCAAGACGGATCATTACCTGTCATATATAGCCGAGCATGTGGAGTCCTGGTCCTTCCTCAAATATCCTTACTTGCGCAAGCTCGGTTGGCCGGACGGAACCTATCGTGTAGGACCGTTAGGGCGTTTGAACGTTGCGGATAAGATTGGCACACCCCTGGCAAACGAGGAACTCAAGCTCTTCAAACAGATCAATGGCGGCAAGCCTGTGGAAGGCTCTCTCTATTATCACTATGCCCGGTTGATAGAGCTTGTCTACGCCTTAGAACGCATTGCTCAGTTGCTGGACGATCCGGATATCATGTCCAACGATATCCGCGCGTATGCAACACATACGCAGCTTCCGAGCCAGGGGGTTGGCGTTGTTGAGGCCCCTCGAGGAACCCTTTTCCACGATTACGGCACGGACGAGAATGGCCAGTTGACCAGGGTGAACCTCATCGTGGCCACAGGCAACAATAATTGGGCCATGCAAACAGCCTCAGGGCTGGTCGCAAAAGCCTTCGTTGATGGCACGAAGCTAACCGAAGGCATGTTGAACAGAGTTGAAGCCGCTATCCGTTGCTATGACCCGTGCTTGTCGTGCGCAACGCATGCCATAGGAAAAATGCCCTTGGAAGTCACTCTTATAGGGGCGGATGGCACAGTGCTGGATCGAATTTCCCGGTAATATGAAAATCTAATATCAACGGGTTTAACACAAGCGGGTGAACGCAGTTAGTTCACCCGCTTTTAACTTTTTTGGGCTTGCTTGGGATCTTATGCCTCGTACTCTGGTTATTGGTTTTGGCAATATAGACCGCGCCGATGATGGCGTTGCATATTTTGTGGTAAATGCCCTGCGGCGGCGCCTGGGTCAGGGGATACTGCATGAAGACGAGACCGGACTGGAGGAACTGGGCGCACAGATAGATTCCATTTTTCTGGTTCAACTGGCACCAGAGTTAATGGATGTGATGGCTGTTTACGACAAGATCATCTTTGTAGATGCCCACGTTTATGAGAACGTAGCGACCCTTCATTGCGCTCCAGTATCTCCCGCGTTCACTCCTGCCACATTCACTCATCATCTGACACCTGAAATGCTTTTTGCGCTTCTCAAGTCACTGCACCATCGAGAGCCCGCGGGGCATATCGTTTCCATCCGCGGTTATGACTTTGATTTCCATCGCAGCCTCTCTGCCGATACCGAGGCCGTCGTGGAGAAGGCGGTGGATCATATCCTGCAATTGCATGGACCTTCCGTGATGGATCCTGCACTTGATTAAATTTGTAATTCCCCCAGATTATTTTGAGACGCCTGCAAAGTGACCGCCCTTCCGAAACCCAACTTTGATGGCTTTTTCAGAATTAATGTGCTAATTTTAGAAACAGTCTACCGGAGAGCTTTCGCAGATAAATCCCATGCGGAAATTTATCCATAAGCAAATCTCTTCAGGACTGCATTTGATGGATATGAGAAAATTTGCTTCTTGCCTGTGTATCTTTGTTGTCGCGCTTTTTTTCTTCTTCGACGGACAACTCTCGGCTGCGCCCCGCATCAAACTGAAAGCAAAGTCTGCTATTCTGATAAATGACAGCAGCGGCAAGGTCCTCTATGCAAAAAATCCGGACAGGCCCATGCAGCCGGCTTCGCTGACAAAGATACTATCTCTCTACCTTGTACACGAGGCAATCGCTCAGGGGAAAATCAATCCCGCAGACAGGGTGACGATAAGTGTGGATGCCCAGATTACCGGCGGATCGAGCATGTACCTCGTCGATCAAACTGAGGTTGTGCTTGATGACCTGATAAAGGGCATAGCCGTTGTCTCTGCCAACGATGCCAGCGTTGCCGTGGCTGAATATCTTGGCGGCAGCATCGATAATTTTGTGAAGATGATGAACACCAAGGCAAAGGCCCTCAATATGAAACGCAGTCATTTCGTGAATCCGAATGGACTTCCGGCGAAGGGGCAGGTCACTACCGCCCGGGACATTCTCAAGCTCTCCCGCGCTTATATAAGGGATTTCCCGGAGGCTCTGCAAATCCATTCCATGCAGGACTATACATTCGCCAGCATTACCCAGCGCAACAGCAACACTCTGCTCGGGCAGTGTGAGGATGTGGACGGATTGAAAACGGGTTTTGTCCGGGCTGCCGGATTTCACCTGGTTGCTACGGCAAAGAGGGGAGATACGAGACTCATTGCCGTGGTGATGGGCGAGAAAAATCCCGGAATCAGAACGCGGGATACGACAAGACTCTTGGAACAGGGTTTCCGCATGGTTGCCGGGAAGGGAAAGGCTTCCGTATCGATAAGAAATCGGTTGTAGCGTCATCAACGCTCAATCAGCAAGTCTATTTTAGGGAAGACGCCGGCAGCCGAGCTTCAATCGGTCCATTGATTTAATTTGACGAACTCCCTTCAATAAGGTTAGATTTACAAAGTTACTCAATTGTGGAAATTTTGTGACTTGAGAAATCATCACCAGGTATTTTCTACAAGATAAGGAGGTAGAAATATGAAGAAAAAAGAGACGGACTACTTCTCTGCTTTGTACGAAGTGGCCAAGGTTATTAATGCTTCTTTGGACCCGTCCACCGTTCTGGAAAAGATCGTCCAGAGCGTGGCTCGTGCTATGAACGTCAAGGCGTGCGGCATCAGACTCCTGGATTCAAGGAAGAAGCAGCTTGTTATTGGCGCTGCGCACGGGCTTTCCAAAGATTACCTTCATAAAGGGCCTATCCTGATAAAGGAAAGCGGCTTGGATCAGAAGGTACTTGCAGGCGAGACCGTGTGGTTGAAGAATGTCCAGACTGACAAGGATTTCCAGTACGGAGCAAAGGCGAAAGCGGAAGGCATTAAATCGGTATTTGCAGTTCCGCTATTGCTCCGAAAAAATGCCCTCGGCGTCCTCAGGGTATACTCGGGAAGCATCCACAAATTCGATGATCAGGAGATCAAGTATCTGGAGGCAGTTGCCAATCTAAGCGCTATCGCCCTGGACAATGCCCGACATCACAAGACATTGCAATTACAATGTGATCTGATGACTGCGCACAAGTATCGCATTGACGACAATTGAAAGGAGAACCCAATGATTCGCCTCGGCATAAATGGTTTTGGACGAATAGGCCGGCAGGTGCTGAAAGCCGTGCTGGAAAGATATCCCAAGTCTCTCTCCGTTACTGCAATCAACGACCTCTTTGACGTGGAGACCAACGCCCACCTCTTCAAATATGACACAAATTACGGACGATATCCGGGGGAGGTCAAGGCTAAGAAGGACAGCTTTATTATTGATGGTCGTCTGATCAAGAGCTTGGCATTTCGCGACCCAGCGGCCATTCCATGGGATGATCTGGGCGTCGATATAGTTATTGAGAGCACAGGCCTGTTTCTGACCGGTCCCAAAGCATCAGCCCATATCGAGGCGGGGGCAAAGAAGGTCATCATCACCGCCCCGGCAAAGGAAGAAGACATTACGGTGGTCATGGGCGTCAACCACAAAGATTACAAACACGGGAAACATCATATAGTATCCAATGCCTCCTGCACGACCAACTGCCTGGCCCCGCCCGTCCTCGCCGTCCATAAAGCTTTCGGCATCAGGAAAGGTATGATGACAACCATTCACTCATACACAAATGACCAGCGTATCCTCGATCTTGCTCACAGAGATCTGCGGCGGGCTCGCGCGGCAGGGCAGAATATCATACCGACCACGACCGGTGCGGCAAGGGCTCTGTCACTGGTGATTCCCGACCTCGCGGGTCGCTTTGACGGATACTCACTTCGCGTACCCACACCTACAGTATCGGTCGTCGATTTCGTTGCTGAACTCCGGAGCAAGACGACAACGGAAGATCTCAAGAATGTCCTCGAACACGCTTGCAGAAAACAGTTCGGGGGTATCATGACATGTGAGAAATCAGGTTTAGTATCCATGGACTTCAAGGGAAACCCCCACTCCTCCATAATAGATATGGAGTTCACGCAGGTTCTTCAGGGCAACATGGCCAAGGTCGTTGCGTGGTATGACAATGAATGGGGTTATTCCTGCCGCGTGGCAGACCTCGCCAATTACATCGCGCAAAAAGGTCTGTGAGCAAATATGAAACACGGCCGCATTCTGGTAATAGACGATGATGCCGTTGCCTGTGAATTCTTACAGGAAGCGCTTTCACGTGAAGGCTACAAGGTAGATGCTTTTACATCCGGGAAAGAGGCCCTGAAAAAAGAGCTCTCTCACTACGATCTCCTCATGTCGGATATCAGGATGCCTGAAATCGACGGGCTTCAGTTTCTCCGGCATGTGCGTGAGAAGTGGCCGGACCTGCCCGTCATCCTGATGACCGCCTACGGATCACTGGAAACCACCATGGAGGCGCTCAGGCTGGGTGCGTGGGATTATATCAGCAAACCCTTTTCTCCTGAAGCCATTCGCGCTATGGTGCAAAAAGTCCTCGAAGTGCGGGAACTGCGACAGCGCCGAATGCAAGGGCAGCCGAAAATATCAGGTGAACCGCAATTTATCGGTTCTTCCGCTACCATGGTCGAGTTTTATAAGCAGATCGTGCGCATAGCGGATGCGGATGCAAGTGTACTGATCGAAGGCGAAAGCGGCACAGGAAAAGAACTCGCAACAAGAGCCCTCCATCAGTTGGGCTCGCGGCGGGAAAAACCCTTTATCGTCGTTCATTGCGGCGCTATTCCCGACACCCTTCTGGATTCAGAATTGTTCGGCTATGAGAAGGGGGCATATACGGGAGCGGACCACAAGCACGAAGGACTTCTTGCCTCCGCTCATAATGGAACAATCTTCCTTGATGAAATTACGGAAATGTCGCCCTCTCTCCAGGGAAAGCTCTTGCGCTTCATGCAGAATGGAGAAGTCCGCAAGCTGGGCGGTCATGAAGTACTGCACTTCAGCGTCCGTGTAGTGGCGGCTACGAACAGAAATATCGATGAGGAGGTAAGAAAGAGCACGTTCCGCTTAGACCTTCTCTATCGATTCGTCGTGCGTCTGCAAATGCCGCCTTTACGGGAACATAAAGAGGATCTGCCGCAGTTAATCGAATCCCTTCTGAAAAAGATTGGATACCCGTCCGTCCGTATTTCCGATGAGGCTATGGAGCTCTTTATGGCCTATGACTGGCCCGGCAATGTCCGTGAGCTGCAAAATGTCCTGGAGCAGACACTGCTCCTGTCGCCCTTCATGGTGATCCTCCCCGAGCACCTCCCCGAAAGATTCCGTCCAAAACGTGATGAGACTCTTCCTCTCTTGCCGCCTCTCGAGGAAGCAGAAAGAAAGCAGATCATCCAGGCGCTGCAGACCACGTCATGGAACCAGAGCCAGGCGGCTCAACTCTTAGGGATTGACCGAAAGACGCTGCGGACAAAAATTCAGCGCTACGGTTTATTGAGAAATGGCGCATCGTGAGGCAGTTCCACGGACGTCACGTTCTCGACAATCGGGAAGTACAGAATAATCTGCGTGCCCTCGGAAGGACCGCTCTTCATCTCAATCTTGCCCCCGTGGACCTTGACGATATCCTGCACAATAGCAAGACCCAGACCGCGCAGACCTTCATCCGTATGGGTGCTGAAGAAAGGCTCACAGACCCNNGCCTCCAGGGCATTCTGAATGAGATTGAACAGGGCCGTCTGAACACGATATCTGTCAACAAAGAGAATGGGAATTTTTTCATCCACATCCACCTGGAGTTGAACGCCTGATTTCTGCATCAGCGGTTCGACGAGGGGGAGCGTCTCGCTCAGGAGTTCAGGTACGCTTACGGCCTCAAAGTGCGGCTCCGGAAGGCGCGTGGCATGACGCACATTCTGAATAACCGTATTGAGCCTTTGCGTCTGCTGAACTATGAGTTCCAGTTTTCTGCCCACGTCAGGCGGCCATGCATCATGTTCCAGGAGCAGTTTGGCCAGGCCCGCAATCGAGTGCAGGGGAGTGCCCAGGTCATGCGCCAAGGTCGCCGTCAAATGACCCAGGGCTGTAAGCTGTTGCAGCTGGTTCACTTGCTGCTGAAGCTGAACGACATTGTGTGTCGCCTCCTGCACCCTCTCCTCCAGATGCTTTTGAAGCTCCTGATTCCGCGCCAGCACCCTTTCAATCTCCTCGGCCATTACATTGAAATGATCTGCCAGCTGACCCCATTCATCCAGTCTCGCAATGGGAATCCTCTTGACATATTTGCCTGCCCGGAAGTCGTCAATAGTGTCAATGATAACGCCGAGCGGCCTGCCGATCAGCCATCTGTAGCTTAATGCCAGGACACACAGGATGGCAAACAGAAGGCCCATCGTACTGAACAGCAGGAGGCGTTTCGCGCGGGCTAAAATTTCAAATCTGGTTTGCGAAAATACGATCACACCGACAAAAACCTGTGTGTCTTTTTCCGATAGAAATGGATACAACAGACCCAGGGCGGGCCCGCCGTCAGTATTCAATTCAACACGCTGTGTTTTTGATTTGTCCATGGCCGCCCCGATGACATTTTCCGGCCATTCATAGGGAACCCGCCCCGCGCCCACAATATATTCCACTTCGCCGTTTACGATGGAAAAAAGATCGATGCGCGCCAGTCTGTCATCTGATTTTACGTGGTCTTCCAATGCGTCATCGAGGGCGGATAAACCTTTACCGGTCGGAAAATGCTGGTAGTACGTACTGACTGTTTCTGCAAGGTCGTAGAGCCGTTTGACCTGCTGTTCAATAAGAATTACATTAAGCACCCTGAGCTGGATCCAGCCCCAGATGGTCATGGTGAGAGCCAGGCCCAGAACAGTCAAGACAATCAGGCGCGTCCGGACAGTCATATTGGACGCCCTGTATACCGATCTCTCGATAAAATTTCTTAGTGTAGTCAAAACGAGCACCCTGCAACAGTGATTACGAACCCTTGACCCTCATACCAGAAAAAAATGGAAAACTCAATTGTTCCATTAGATGCAACACAGTGGCATGGAGATTAGATCTCCATGCCACTGTGTTGCAGACAACTTACAATTGTACAACGGATCTTATTTCTGGGAAGGGGTTTCAGCGGGCGACGGCCTTGTTTCCTTCAATGGGGAAGGTTTTCTTATTATTTTTCTTACAACAACGGGTGTAACTCTGGTGGCTGTATTCTTGCCGTCTTTCTTCAGGTAGTTCACCTTCACCTTATCGCCAACTTTGATTTTTTCAACGGCCTTATCCAACGCAAATTCCATTATCTCCGTGTTTCCCCTGACGGTGCGCTGAACCGATATCATTGTATCTGAGATATCCTTGACGACTCCCGTAATACTCACCTTTGTAGGCGGTTTCACAATACCTGCCTTGGACGGATCAGTCTTGGCAGGGACCTGTGAAGGTCCGTCAACAGCGAAGACGGCAGCGCTGAAAACAAAAACAATACCTGCCGCAAGTACCATCAGACGTTTCATTCCAGGCGACCTCCTTCTAATATTCTTCAAAATATCAATCCCCCGCATTCATTAACGGATTATTACACTAAATGAATTTTTTAGTGCAATCTGTATACCATATGAAGCCCTGTTATGAGATATTAAACTAACTATATACAATTACGGGAGGTTAGATTAATTTTCTAAATCAGGACAGGGAGCATATCATCAAAAGATTGGAGAATTAAACCCCAGTTGTTGAGTAATTTTTCATCAATTCCTTAATAAGTACTCCATGGAGAAAAATATAATTATGATTTTCTTGTAATCATTTTCAAGGCGGCAGGCATGATGTCGGCAACGATCGGCAGAGAGCACGGCTGTTCTCCATCGCAATCTACGAGGACGCGCTCGGGAGAGAATGCACTAATCGTTTTTCCAGTCAGAATCGATACGTCTTCGATATCTTTAATTCTACCATTATATAATTTAGGGAGATGTCTCACGACCTCCGCGAGACTCAAGTTTCCGATTATAGTTATATGAAACAGACCATCATCAATGACAGCGTCCGGAGCCACGTGCATGCCCCCGCCGTGGTACTGACCGTTAGCCACGGCGATGTTCCAGGCAATAACGTTCCTGCTCCCGGAGTTGTCAATCTCAATGCGTATATTTTTCTTGCCGTAGAGTAAAATTGAAACGAGGGTTGCCCAGATAAAGGAAATGAAAGGGCCGAATGCCTTGCTGCTCTTGTTGATCCGCTCGTCAACTTCGCCTCCCAGACCAAAACTGACGATATTATGGAAATAACGGATTACTGGTTGACCTTGGTTATTCCGGTGCCGAAGCCTTCCGGCGTCAATGATCTTCACATGTCCTTCTTTGATCGTGTCGAGTGATTGTTCGATCCCTGCGGGGATAGGCACAGTCTTGATGAAATCACATCCCGTTCCACTTGGCACAAACCCCAAGAGAGCGTCATCCCGAATCGGCACGCTTTCATCCATGAAACCATTTATTACCTCATTAAGGGTGCCATCCCCGCCCACGCAAATGATCAGGTCCGCCCCTTCCATGAGCTTCATTCGGGCGATCCTCGCAGCATCTCCCGGTTCTGCCGTCAGATACGATGTAAAATAACCGAGACGCTCACGCGCCATAGCCTGAATGCGGGGCCACTGCCTGCCTGTCGAGCCATAACCTGCATGGGGATTAACAATGAAGACAATTCTCTCGGAAGCCAAAACCGTAACCTCCCGTCTCTGATGATACTACACAGCCCCGCGAGGAGAGGGATCTCTATAAAATATCTTTCTGCATCTTTTTCATTACTTTTTCATGCGTCTATACACCCAGCAATGCAAAAAGAAAAAAAGGGTAACCAGTCCGCCCTGACGTATCATCTTCTTTGCGATTTTTCTTACGTCCTTCTGCCGATCCACTTTCTTATCGGCAAGATACATGCCGAGCAGACCGCGATTGATCATGTGATGGAAGCGTGCGTTGGGCAGGCGGGAGATGCTTTGGTCTGCCTTCTTATAAAAATGCATTAGCCTCGCGGTCATTTCTCTGCTGTTGGGATAGTATGAACAGAAATTCAAATCCCCACCGGCGCGGTCCTCCTCCTGATCGATCAGATAGTCGAGCAGTATATGTAATCCCTGCACCCATGGGAAATACGCTTCCTTGATACTCCCCGCCAGTTCCGCAGAACAATCTTCACGAAATGCATGGGCAACAAGGCAGAAGATGCCGAGTGTGGAGCCGGCGCACGCAGCAAATTCATACCAGCTCATCTCCGGCAAATGGCTCTTGTACTTGTCAAACCACGCCGCGAGACGGGGCACACGGTCTTCGATCCTTACATGCTTGTGGACCTGCAGTTCGCAATAATAGCCGGCAAGTTCGTGGAGGGCCGGTGCAATCAGATGGTATGTCGGCAACTTCTTGAGAATTTCCTGACAAGTCGCAACGAGAGAGAGCAGGTAACCGCCGTCATCCTGTTCATTTCGGAGGCGGTAATACGCCTCACCGGATGCACCAGGGGTCAGGGCATGAGGCATTGATTCATGTAGGGCGCGAAAATCCTCCGGATCGAGGGACGTGCTGCGATCACATAAATTGTCAAGATAGTCGCTGATCGTCTGATAAGCGACGATGAATCGTATTGCTTCGTGGTAGCGATCCCCCGCTAATAAGGCATAAATCGACCCGCCTTCACAATGGAACGTCTTTGTCTCAATGCTCATGAGGGCCTGTTTGCGGAGCTCCGGATCAGGAATCTCTGCGGCCTTTTTTTCCCACTCCGCCAGATGACGATGGACATCAGGACGCACCCGGAGAATAATTTTTGTTGTCATCGTCCACAGGAAGGGTAAATTGTTCACCAAATGAGACTCCTTCATTTTGACCGCTTGTCCTTATGGAGACAACTGCGCAAAGAGTCTCTCCAGCGCTCGAAACCCCGGGGCAAGCATCGGGAAACACACGTGCTTGAGCTTCATAACACAGGGTATTTTTTTACACAAGCGCGAGGTGTACAAGTTTTAGGAATTGCCTTGACCCCCTATTTCTTTTCATGTTACCGCTCACAAAGCACAATTCCATACTATACCCAACCGGCAGAGATGGGGCGTCAGCACAGGCGCTAAACGATAAGATATAACGGGCAGTCATTGGAAACAAAAACATTTATACACCCACAAGAAAGTATAATAGTCATTGGCGGCGGAGCCAGCGGCATGATGGCCGCAGGGAGGGCCGCGGAAATGGGTGCACATGTCACCCTCCTCGAAAGATCCGGAAAACTTGGCCAGAAGATACTCGTGAGCGGGAAGACGCGCTGCAATCTTACAAACGCCAAGGATCTCGATCATTTCATTTCCATGTACGGGCAAAACGGCCGGTTTCTCTACAGGGCCTTTCATCATTTTTTTCGTGAAGATCTGATCGCCTTCTTGCGTCGCTATCGTGTGGAAACGAAGATTGAGAGAGGCGGCAGGGTCTTTCCGGTTTCTGACAAAGCCGAAGATGTTGTCAGCGCCTTCGAGAAATATCTGATTGATAACGCTGTGGAGATATGCAGGCAGACGCGGGTCACGGGCATCGAGACCCGTAACAAACAGGTGTCAGGTGTGCTGACGGCAGACGGCAAATTCCTGGCAGGCGCCGTCATCCTGGCTGCGGGCGGTTCGACCTATCCCGCAACCGGTTCTACGGGGGACGGATATACGATGGCTGCCGCCCTCGGCCACACCATAATTAAACTCCGCCCTTCATTGGTACCTCTGGTTGTCTCGGAGATACCTCTCGCAAAATCCCTGCAGGGGGTGAGCCTCAGGAATGTCCGTCTCACGGCATTCCAGTGCCGGGCCGATGAAATTGATCCATCTCTTGCGCCAGACCGTGACACGGGCCGCGGCTCAGGAGAGAGGCGACCACACCCGCCGGTTATCGAAAGCCGTATGGGAGAGATGATGATCACTCACTTCGGGATCGGGGGGCCGATTACACTGCTCATGAGCCTGGCCATTGTCGATGCCTTGCGGCTGGGACCGGTAAGTGTTTCCATAGATCTCAAGGCGGCGCTTGACAGGGGAGAGCTCCGCAAGCGCCTCCAGCGGGATTTCGACCGATTCAGCAAAAAAGCATGCCGCAATATCATGTCAGGACTCGTTCCCGCCAAAATGGTCGATCCCCTTGTTTTAATGACAGGCATCCCACCCGATAAGCCCGGTTGTCAGCTCAACGCGGAGGAACGTGAAAGACTCCTCGAGCAGCTGAAGTCTCTTCGCTTTAATATCAAGCAGCCTCTTCCGATGTCATCGGCCATAGTGACTGCCGGAGGCATATCCCTGAAAGAAATTGATCCGCAAACAATGGCGTCGCGCAAGCTAAAGGGCCTCTACTTCTGCGGCGAAGTGATAGACATCGACGCCGATACCGGAGGTTACAATCTCCAGGCCGCCTTTTCCACGGGCTTTCTCGCCGGTGAACAGGCTGCAGCCTATGTTAATTCGAGGTTGCCCTCCAGCGATCGTCATATGGATCCCTAAAATTATTATTCCTCCTTATCCGGCGCTTTCTCCTGCGCCTTCTCCTTCACTTTCTTCTTCTCCGGCTTCGGCTCTTTTTCCGGCTTCGGCTCCTGCCCCTTTTCTTTTTCCTTCTTTTTCTTCTTTTCCTTCCCCTCTGAAGCAGCTTCCTTCGGTGACTTCCCTTTCTTTGCTGCCCGCTCTTTCGGCATGGCAGCGGCAGCCGCTTTTTCCGCCTTCATCTTTGCCAGCTCTTCCGTCCTTCTTTCATTGGCTGCGATCGCTTTCAGTCTGTCATTTATGGCCCTGATATTCGCCCGCAATTTCTTAACGAGCGTATCTTTATCGACCCTTGAGGATTCGATCCCCTTTTTAGACAGGAGGGACAGGCGTTCCTCCAGCCCCCGTTCGAAAGACGCCTTTTGTCTCTCTTGCGCCTCCTTATTTTTCGATCCCATATATTCTCCTCCCTTTCCGATTCACTTTTTTTACCGGCAGCCAACAGACTGTGCAGCTTTTTTTCTTTCCTGCCGTCAGATGATTGCTACTGAATATATGTATCAGGAAACAAGACTAAAAACCATCATATTTCTCCATATGGCAACTGCGATGGGGGATGCCATCTTTTGGATTCGCCGCGAATTGATCAACAGAGCAGGTAAGAGAGGATTGAAAAGTCGCATGCCTTGCGCGGCCCGGAAGGGAGCCAGTCGTAACTTTCCCAAATCTATCGTACCATGATTTACGTATGATTATGTTGTCGGATATCCTTGCTGCCGGGAATTACATCTATTACAGATTCTTATATTCAGAATGCTTTTGAATAATCAACCTTTCGAGTTCATCGAAAAATGTCAATTGATGGTCGGTTCTTTGAGACGAACCCTCTTCAGTGATTGTTGATGATTCATATTTCGACCAATCCAATTCCGTCTGCATCTGTTTATCGCTATCGGCGACAGGCAACAATAGATAGACAAAACAATTTCCTTTTATCCAGCCCATGCAATCCTCGCCATAACACTTCCTATTGACAAAAATGCACCATTTCATACAGGCTTCCTTTTCTGTCTGTCTAATCGTCTCAGTTTCATCTATGCAAGGCTACCGGTTTTTTTGAGGGGCCTGCCCGAGATATATCCATTTCGCCAATCAGTAACTAAAGCACGTGCAATATTTCACTGAGACTCGGGTGGGGAATAATCCAGTTATTCAGTTCCTTTTTTCCCATGCGGTTTGCCACGGCCAGGCTCATGGAAGCGATCAGTTCACCCGCGTCGTCTCCGACGATAGTTACTCCCATCAGTCTGTCGCCGCAAAAGACCGCCTTTACGAACCCGTTCCCTTTGAGTTCTGTCCTCGCCATGATATTAGCGCCGTATTCGACCCTCTTTATTTCCACCTTTAAACCCAGCTCTCCTGCCCGCTTTTCCGTGATGCCCACGCGGGCCACGTTCGGGTGTGTATATACCACAGAAGGTACTGCGTCATCCGCATATGCAATCGAGCGGTCGCCATAGAGGTAGCTTGCAACCGATCTGCCCTGCTGCATAGCCCTGTGCGCAAGCATGATACCTCCGGTCACATCGCCTACCGCATAGATGCCCTGCACATTGGTCATCTGGCGGTCGTCTACAGAGATCCCCTTCTGATCGTACAGTATACCGCAGTGATTCAATTCTTCTGCATGCAAGAGCGGTTTCCTGCCCGTACACATAAGGACGCAATCGGCGGTCAGTTCAAGTTGTTTTGCATTTTGATTCGCTTTCAGCAAAATGCCGTTTGATGTCTCTTCGATTGCCTCCATCCGTGTTGACGTGTGAATGGCGACACCGAGGCGGATGAGATCATGCCTTATCAAATCGTCGGCTTCTCTATCCTCCTGGGGGAGGAGGCCGTCCAGGAGTTCAACGATGGTCACTTTGGCTCCGAGCTCAGCTAAGAACGTGGCAATTTCAATCCCGATGAAGCCGCCCCCGACAATGATAACGGTTTCCGGCAGGGTCTCCAGCGCGAGGAAACCGTCGGATGTCAAAATTTTACCGGATGTCTGGAAGGAACGCGGCAGTAGTGGTTCCGAACCCCAGGCGATAATGATATTGTCGGCAGTCAGGTGATGCCTCTCACCCTCAAGTGATATCCATTCCACCTCCCGGGAAGAGATAAGATGCCCCTCTCCCGCCTTCAGACCCACGCCTGCAGCCTCAAGAGATTGCGCTGCACCCTTGGCGGATATGGTCACCATCTGTCGCTGATGGCGTTTGATCGCGGCGAAATCCACCTTGGCCTCGCCTGCGGAAATACCGAGACGCTTCAATTTCTTGAGGTTCATGTACTGCCTGCTGCAAGCTAAGAGCGCCTTTGTGGGAATACAGCCCCGGTGGGTGCATGTGCCGCCCCATTGATTTTTCTCTATGACGGCGACCCTGGCTCCCCATCTCGCGGCGTGCTCAGCCGCGGCATGCCCTCCGGGACCCGCTCCGACAATGATAAGATCATATGATTCTGATTCGGACACTGTGATGCCTTTCCTGCTTAAGTTTAAGAGATCATTGCTGCATGGTAGGAACTGCGCACGAGGGGGCCTGCTTCCACACGCTTTACCCCCAGCTCCTGAGCGATCCCTTTTATGACTTCAAATTCATCCGGGTGGTAGTATTTCATGACAGGCCAGTGATTGCGTGACGGCTGCTGGTACTGGCCGATAGTCACGGTTCCACAGTTAACTCGAGCCAGGTCATGAAGCAAAACCTTAATGTCACTCCAGCTCTCTCCGAAGCCCACCATGAATCCCGACTTGACGGCTGCCTCCTTCTCACCGTATGCGCTTATCCGATGGAGCAGCTCGAGAGACAGATGATAATTCCCCTGCGGTCTGATGCGGCTGAAAAAAGCGGGGACTGTTTCCATATTATGGTTTATCACACGGGGTCTGCTCCTGACTATGCATTCGAGGGCATTCCAATTGCCGGAGAGGTCCGGGATAAGAACTTCCACCCTGCATCCCGGCACTTCCTCATACAGCCTTTCCACGCAGCGGGCAAACATCCCTGCCCCTCCGTCTGCGAGGTCGTCCCTCGTGACCGATGTGATAACGATATACCGGAGTCCCAGCTCTTTGACCGCCTCGGTGAGACGTTCCGGTTCCATCTCATCCAACCCCGCGGGCGTCCCGTGCCGGACATTGCAGTAAAGACAGTTTCTCGTGCAGATATTCCCGAGAATTAAAAAGGTGGCCGTCCCGGAATGAAAACATTCAGTGGCGTTGGGGCAATGCGCCTCCTGACAGATGGAATGCAGATTGAACTGCGACAGAATCCCTTTCACATGCTGGAATTCATGCGAGGCAGGGAGTCTTACTTTTAACCATTCAGGCTTCCTTTTTATCTGCATTCACACCCTGAATTCTTTTCTTGGCTTTGGCGAGACTGAAAAAACCGAAAACGAAGAACATGATCCCCATGATGAGCTGCGGAAAGGCGGCTTCCATCCGACCTGTCTCGATATAATGTGCTGTTGCCTGCACCAGATTTATAAGACCGAAAATGAGGAAGATGGCAGGCGCGAGATAGTTGACCAGTTTGCGCGCATCTATGGGAAGTTTGGGAAGTCCCGGCACCTGCGCCTGAACGGGAGTTGAACCAGTCTTGCCCGGCTGTGCCTGCGCCGGCTTTTCTTCCAAGGCATCCTTTTCCTTCCCGGCAAGGGCCCAGATAATTTTGTCTCTTTCTCTGGGATTCTTGACTGTCTTTAGTTTTCTGATGAGTTTATCCCTTTCCATTTTCTTCTTCCTTCCCTTATTATATCATCCTATGTTTCGTCCCTCGCTTAAACTCTTCCCCAGCATACGTCAGGTTCCCTGGCCGCCTTGACTTCATCGAGGCGCCTTACGACAGTCGTAAGGGGCGCTGACTTTACCAGCTCAGGATTTTCCTTCGCTTCTTTCGCAATGGCAATCATGGTATCGCAGAAGGCGTCAAGGGTCTCCTTGCTTTCCGTCTCATTGGGTTCGATCATAATAGCCTCGGGCACGATGAGGGGAAAGTATATTGTCGGCGGATGATAGCCGTAATCGAGGAGACGCTTGGCAATATCCGAGGTGTGGACACCGCTCTCCTTGACCTGCCGTTTTCCGGAGAAGACGCACTCGTGCATGCAGATCCGGTCATAGGGAAGATCATACCAGGCTCTTAAACGCTCCTTAATGTAATTTGCATTGAGGACAGCGGTCTCGCTTGCCTTCTTCAAGCCGCCGGGCCCGAGAGACCTGATATATGTGTAGGCCTTTACCATCACATTAAAATTTCCATAAAATACCTTTACCCGACCGATGCTGTCCGGGAATTCATACTTCCAGTCATACCTTTTCCCCTTCTTTATGACACGGGGTACGGGAAGATACCAAACCAGGTCTTTTCTGACTCCCACTGGTCCGCTCCCGGGGCCGCCGCAGCCGTGCGGCGTCGAGAAAGTCTTGTGGAGATTAAGCTGAATGACATCGATGCCGAGGTCGCCCGGTTTTGTGGCTCCCATAAAGGCATTGGCATTGGCGCCGTCGCAGTACAGTATGCCTCCCCTTCCGTGAACAATCTCAGAAACCTGTTCAATGTTTCTCTCAAAAAGGCCGAGGGTGTTGGGGTTCGTGATCATCAGTCCGGCCACATCCTTCGTCATCAGTTCCCGAAGCTGGCCGATATCGACGCCTCCCTCGGCATTTGACCGCACGGTGACAACGCTATAGCCGCACAATGCACTCGAAGCAGGGTTTGTGCCGTGGGCCGTATCTGGGATCAGAATCTTTGTGCGCTTCTGTCCTTTCTTCTCGAAATATTTCTTGATGACCATGACGCCGGTGAGTTCGCCTTGCGCCCCTGCGGCGGGCTGGAGGGCAAAATCGGCCATGCCGAATATTTCGCTCAAATACTGTCTGAGTTCGTACATGATCTGAAGCGATCCCTGGGAAAATTTAACCGGGGAATAAGGATGGAGGCTTGTAAATCCCGGCAGACGGGAAACCTCCTCATTGATCTTGGGATTGTATTTCATAGTGCACGAGCCGAGAGGATAGAAGCCCACATCAACGCCGAAATTCCGTTTCGATAACTGTGTATAATGGCGGATGAGATCCACTTCCGCCACCTCCGGCAGATCCACATCTTCCCTGAGCAGGCCCTTGTCGATAATATCTGTAATCGCCACCTCAGGCACATCCGCCTCCGGAATACTTGTGGCTATTCGTCCCGGCCTGCTCTTTTCAAATATGAGTTCCATGAATTACCTCCGGCTTATATATATCAAGCAACAAGGGAAACCACTCTGTCGATGTCCCCTCTCGTAAGCATCTCCGTGGCGCAGAAGAGAAGGGAGTTTCCCAGCTCAGGATAATCTTTTTCAAGGTCATATGCGCCTATAATTCCTGCAGCTTCGAGTTTCCGATTGGCCATCTTCGGATCAGGACAGTGAATGACGAATTCATTGTAAACAGGGGCAGTGAAGACTCCCTCCCAGCCTGCAAGTTCCGAGAGCTTGCACTTCAGATAATGAGCTTTCTGGATGTTGAGTTCCGCTAATTTTCTGAGGTTCTTCCCCAGGCTGACGAGATAGACGGCAGCAGCGAGGGCGCAGAGGGCTTCATTGGAACAGATGTTCGACGTGGCCCTTTCCCGCCTGATGTGCTGTTCCCGTGTCTGCAGTGTCAGGACAAAACCTCTCTTGCCATCTTTGTCCACTGTGGCTCCGGCAAGCCGGCCGGGGATCTTCCTTAAGAATTTGTCCGTGCTCGCAAAAATCCCGAGATAGGGACCTCCGTAGTTCATCGGGTTTCCGAAGCCCTGCCCTTCGCCCACGACGAAGTCTGCACCCATTTCACCTGCGGGCTTAAGAATACCTAAAGACGTTGCTTCCGTGAATGCTGAGACAAGAAGCGCTCCCTTTGCATGCACCATGTGCTCGATTGCGGCAATATCTTCGACAACGCCAAAAAAGTTGGGGGTCTGAACCAGGACCGCCGCTGTCCGATCGTCCACAGCATTGGATAGGGCATCTCTGTCAAGCTGACCTGATTTGCCATAAGGAATTTCCACGACCTCGTATCCATTCGCCCAGGCATATGTGCCGACAACCTGCCGGTACTCAGGATGGACGGAACGGACAATGACGATTTTCTCCCTGCTCAAGGTCTTGGCAGCGAGCACCGCAGCCTCGGCCATGGCCGAGGCGCCGTCATACATGGAGGCGTTGGCGACCTGCATGCCCGTGAGCCTCGCTATCATGGTCTGATATTCATAGATGGCCTGGAGTATTCCCTGGCTGATCTCCGCCTGGTAAGGGGTATAAGCCGTGTAGAACTCGGAGCGCGAAATGACATGGCCCACCACTGCCGGGATATAATGATTGTAAGCCCCCGCGCCCATGAGGGTAATCGGAGGAACAGCGTTTCGGGTACTAATGCCCTTCATCAGCGCCGCGACCTCTTGCTCGGAGCAGCCATGAGGCAGGTCGAGGAGCCCCTTTAATTTATATTTTTCGGGAATATCGGCAAACAGCTCATCCACCGTTTTTATGCCGATAATCTCCGTCATCTGTTTTTGATCTTCCGGGGTGTGTGGAACATAGTCCATTGCGCGATCCTTTCTCCGGCCTACTTCGAGTAGCCTGACGTCGGGCGTAGCAATCCTCAAGCCGGGATTGCTGCGCCCGGGCCGCAATTAAATGGCGGATTAGTGCTTCTCCTCTTTGATCATCTCCGTGTAGCGGGCTGCATCCATGAGGTTATTCAATTCAGCCGGATCATCCATCTTAAGTTTAGCTATCCAGCC
>PLMX01000123.1 GCA_003142635.1 Syntrophaceae bacterium
CCCTCTGATGGCTATGAATTCCGAATTGCCGGCAGCAGCGGTGACATCCTCAGTGTCCTGGCAAATGTGGCGGTTATACCTGCCACGAAGAGAACCGTTATGTCTCTTCTTGATATTTCGCAGCTCAAGAAGGCGGAACGTGAGAGACGGGAAGCTTCGCTCTATGCCCGAAGCCTGATCGAAGCGGGCATCGATCCACTGATTACTATCAACGCTGATGGCAAGATCATGGACGTAAACAGTGCGGCTGAGGCTACGACAGGTGTGCCGCGCAGCGACCTTATCGGCAGCGACTTTGCCGATTATTTTACAGAACCGCAAAAGGCGCAAGAAGTGTATCAGGAGGTGTTCTCAAAAGGCGTAGTGCGCGATTATTCGTTGGCAATCCGCAATATTTCCGGAGGGGTAACGGAAGTACTTTACAATGCATCGTTATATCGCAGTGAGTCGGGAGACATACAGGGTGTGTTAGCTGTCGCGCGCGACATCACGGAGCGCGTTGAGGCTGAAAAAAAGATCTTGGCGAGCAATGAAATGCTGAGGTCGCTGACGACTGAACTCGTTATGACTGAAGAGCGCGAACGGAGGCGCATCGCTGTGGACCTCCACGATAACATCGGGCAAACGCTGGCTCTCACAAAAATTAAAGTCGAATCTGTCATGGGTGAGACATCGACGGACGGACTAAGGAAGCCGCTGGCGGAGATCGGGGATATGATTGACCAATCCATTCAGCAAACCAGATCGCTTATGACCGACCTTAGCCCACCGGTCCTCTATGAACTGGGCTTGAGCGATGCCATCCAGTCGCTTTGCGAACAGATTCAGGCCCAACACAATCTCCGGATACTCCTCATGAATGATTTTAAAATCCACGGGATAGAAGAAGAAATACAGCTCTTGCTGTTCAGGGCTACGAAGGAACTGCTCACGAATATTGTCAAGCATGCAGGTGCAAAACAAGCCCATGTGACGATTCAGAATCTTGGCAAAAAGATCCGCATAACAGTCATGGATGACGGGGTTGGATTTGACGTCTCGGGCATCGGACAGGTGGCAAAGCGTTCCGGCGGTTTTGGTCTCCTTAGCATTCACGAACGACTCAAATATCTCGGAGGCCTTTTTGAAATTGAGACAAAAAAGGGAATCGGCACACGCGTTACACTCGTGGCGCCGCGGAGGAGGAAAAACAGAAAGGGGGGAATAAGACATGAGCATTAGGGTTCTTCTTGCCGATGATCACAAAATTTTTCGGGACGGCCTGCGTACCTTGATCGAAAAGGAAGATGGGATGGAGGTTGTAGCTGAAGCAGAAAACGGCAGAAAGACAGTCAGGATTGCCGAGAAGCTCGCGCCTAACGTGGTTATCATGGACGTCACCATGCCTGACATGAATGGCATAGAGGCCACAAGAAAGATCGTGGCCTTCGGCTCAAACACTAAGGTGATTGCCCTGTCGATGCACTCGGACCGCCGCTTTGTTATCGGCATGCTGGAAGCCGGTGCGTCTGGTTACCTCTTAAAGGACTGTGCTTTTGGGGAGCTTGCCGGAGCAATTCGTCAGGTCAGCTCAGGAAATACTTATCTGAGTCCGAGGATTGCGGACGTCGTCGTGAAAGCGTATCTGAATAAAGCGCCAAATTCTTCCTTGATAACGCGAACAGTGCTTACTTCACGGGAGAGAGAGATCCTGCAATTGCTTGCCGAGGGCCTTTCAGCAAAAGAGATTGCGGCGCATTTGAATTTGAGCATCAAGACTGTCGAGACACATCGGCGGAATATCATGGAGAAACTCAATATTCACACCATCGCAGAGCTGACTAAATACGCCATTAGGGAAGGATTGGTTGCCCTCGAAACATAGGATATTTACCGGCGGATGTATACGCCTCAAACCGCCGCAAGGTCCGGTATAACGCAAGTTTCTGTTTAAGCAGAGTGTCTTGCAAAAATATCATATATTCAGCCGCCCTTTTGCTTGAGCGGTGTTCTTTATCGCCTTCCTGAATTAGATTGACGCAAAAAACCCTTGCAAATCAAGCCGCGATGTTTTAGTAAACTGCCACATTTCTATACAGGAGATCAAATATGTCGAGAATTTGCGAGGTATGTGGAAAAAAGCCAATTGTCGGTCACAATGTGAGCCACGCCAATAATAAGTCGAAGAGGACATGGTATCCGAACCTTCAGAAACTGCGTTGCGTTGACAAGAAAACCGGTGCAATAAAACGCACGAAAGTTTGTGCGAGATGTATTCGCTCCGGTTTCGTAAAGAAAGCCTTGTAGCGGATGTATTGAACTTGACGGCTCTCGTCGCCGAGATTCACAGGCACAAAAAATCTCTTTAATCCTTGACGGGAGCCCTTCGCCGAAGTGTCTGTCAGCCTCTCTTTTGGCTTCACCCAATAATCGTTTTTTGTCCCGACTCCACTCCGTCTTGCGAACCACGCTTCGCAATCCTTCCCTAAGCGCCTCAACCGGATTAGCGTCATCGGGTCTGTGACTGCGTACAACTGATTCGACCGCTGTGATCTCATCAGTGGTTATTCTTTCCTTGACATAGTGACCTATATTGATATGATCCAAAAAAGTATTTTCATCCATGTAAGGAAAGGAAACTGCGACTGCAATCGCCATGAAGGCAGCAACTCTACCTACCACACATTGGCGGCTATCGGAAGGCGATAGGGACATACAGGATATGCTGGCAAGGGAACTCTCGATTCACAGCATCGTTTCCCGTATACTGACCAGCCGCCGCATACTGACGCCCGACGATGCCAACAGATACCTCTATCCTTCCCTGGATAATCTGCACAACCCTCTCTTAATGAAGGACATGCAAAAGGGCGTTCAACGTTTGATCCGGGCGATCAACGATCGCGAGAAGGTCGTCGTTTACGGCGACTATGACGCCGACGGTGTAACGTCAGTGGCTGTGCTTGTTAAATTCCTCCTTGATATTCATCATACAGTTACATATTACATACCTGATCGTATCAAGGAAGGATACGGCTTAAACGGACCCGCCATTGACAGGATGAAGGCGGACGGAGTTACACTGCTTATTACCGTTGATTGCGGTATCTCCGATCATGAGCAGATATCCTATGCACGTTCCTGCGGCATAGACACCATTATATTGGATCACCATGAGGTTCCCCAGAATCTCCCCGACGCCGTGGCAATAATCAATCAGCATCGTAAGGACTGTAATTTCCCCTTTAAGGACCTTGCCGCCGTCGGCATAGTGTTTAATTTTCTCATTGCCCTCAGAGGAAGACTGCGGAAAGACGGTTTTTGGGGAGACAGAAAATATCCGAATCTGCGGGAATACCTCGACCTTGTTGCCCTGGGAACCATCGGCGACATCTGCCCACTTGTGGACGAGAACAGGATATTTGCGAAAATTGGTCTGGACCTGATCACGGATTGCAAGAGAGTGGGGTTGGTGGCATTAAAGGAGACTTGCGGCGTCGAAAACCAGGTCATAGACTCCGGCAAGGCTTCCTTCTGCCTGATTCCGAGGATTAACGCTGCAGGCCGCGTTGCATCTGCAAATGACGCCGTCCGGCTTCTCTTGACCGAAGACATCGGGGAGGCGAGGTTAATCGCCCAGGATCTTGATATCTGCAACCGCAAGCGCCAGGCGATGGAAAAAAATATACTAAATGAAATACTCGGCGAAATCGAGCGCACGATAGATCCGGAAAAAGTGAGATCACTTGTGTTTGCATCAGAGAAATGGCATCCGGGAGTCATTGGCATAGTGGCTTCAAAACTTGTAGACCGGTATTATAGGCCCACTATCCTGATAAGTCTCAAAGACGGCATCGGCAAGGGTTCCGGGAGAAGTGTGGCCGATTTTAATATATTCGAGGGCTTGAAAGAATGTGATTCTTTATTGTTGTCTTATGGAGGGCACCGGTACGCGGCGGGGATATCGATCAGGGAAGAAGACATCAAAGAATTCTCGGGCATGCTCGAAGAGGTCATCAGCAGGGAGATTGACGCTTCCGATTTTGTTTCTCAGACCAACATTGATGCCATCTGTAGTCTCAGCGAAATAACCCACGAACTCGTATCGCAGATCGGGAGGCTTGCCCCCTTCGGCAGCGGCAACCCTGAACCGGTCCTCTGCGTGAGAAATATCAATGTCACCTCGCAGTCGGTGGTAGGCAATAACCATTTACGGATGCGTCTCACTGGCGACGGCATCTCATACAATTCCATATGGTTCAACAAGGGTCATCTTATCAATGTTCTTTCGGGCCCTGCGATCGATATCGCCTTCACGCCTCATATCAATAGCTGGAACGGGGTTTCTGACATACAGCTCAAGATGAAAGATATGTCCGTGCCCGCCAATCATTAAGAAGGCGAACATTCCTTATAGCCATAATAGTCCTGCATTTAGAGCCATCTTTTTCGACGCCGATAGGATTTGACGTCGTCATACGACTTTAAAACACCTGACGCACCCATGCCCAGGTAAAATTCTTTTATATCGGGATTTTCGACAAGATTCCTTGCAGCGCCTTCCATAACTACTTTACCGTTTTCCATTACATACCCATAGTCAGAAATTTGCAGGGCCATATTGGCGTTCTGCTCCACGAGGACAATACTCGTCCCCTGCTCCGCGTTTATCTTCTTGATAATCTCGAAAATCTCCCTCACGACCATGGGAGCAAGCCCGAGAGATGGTTCATCCAGGAGCAGGAGGGCGGGATGCGCCATCAGCGCCCTTCCCATGACAATCATCTGAAGCTCTCCTCCGCTGCAGTATCCGGCGAGCATCTTTCTCCGTCTCACTATGGCGGGAAAATAATTATACACCATTTCCAGGTCCTTCTTATACGGCTCCCGCCAGCGGACAGCCGTTCCGACAATGAGATTTTCTTCCACGGTCAAATATTTGAAAGGCTGGCGTCCTTCGAGAACCTGAATTATTCCTTTACGCGTGATTACCTCCGGAGCGTGATTCTGGATGGCTGCTCCGTCGTAGCTTATTGTTCCATCCGTCACCCTGCCGTTTTCCGGCTTGAGCAATCCGGATATGGCTTTCAGGGTTGTAGTCTTGCCGGCGCCGTTGCTCCCGATAAGCGACGTAATGGATTTTCTCTTAACGACGAGAGAGACGCCCTTGAGCACCTGGATTACGTCCGAATAGACAACGGATATATTGTTGATCTCAAGAATAGTAGTGTCAGTCATTTCACGATGCCTCAATAAGCGAAGGGCCATAGTTTAAAGTTGGAACGAATTATACGCCACACCTCTGCAAGCCCGCGCGGTTCGAAGAGAATAAAGAGGACTATGGCTGTGCCGAAGAAGAATTCTCTTAAAGGCGCCACATTCAAACCGGATTCGGTGAGCGCGCCTATGTTCATCATAATACCCGTGAGCCACCGCAGGAGTTCATTTAAAAAGGTTATAAAGACCGCTCCATATATGGAGCCTGAGACACTTCCCAACCCTCCGATGATTACCATAGCGATGTATTCTACGGAAAGGCCCAGGGTGAACGGCTCAGACGTGATACTGACCATATAATAAGCCCATATGGCGCCGGCAAAGCCGGCATAAAAAGAACTGATTCCAAAAGAAAGGAGCTTATATCTGAAGAGAGGAATACCCATGCCCTCCGCAGCCCTGTCGTTATCGCGGATAGCGATGAAGGCCCTGCCATACTTCGTCCGTATGAGATTGACTGCAAACCATATCATGACTACGAGGCAGCTGAAAATGAGAAAGAAGAAACTTAGATCGCTCTCCAGTTCCATTCCGAAAATATTCGGCCGCGGCAGCGTTATGCCCATGGTGCCCTTCGTAAGCGTTTCCCAGTGAACTAAGACATATTCGATGATGATCTGGCCTGCGAGTGTTGCAATTGTAAGATAGAGGCCCTTGAGGCGCCCCGAAGGAATGCCGAAGATCATGCCTACCATGGCCGAGACCAAACCCGCCGCAGGCAGGGTAATGATAAAGGGCACGTTCAGAGTCGTAGCCAGTATCGCGGCGGCGTAAGCTCCGACGCCGATGAAGGCCCCGTGGCCGAGAGATATCTGCCCTGTATATCCGATAAGGATATTCAGCCCTATCGCCGCGATTGATGCTATCCCCACCATGTTCAGAACATGAAGAAAGTATGGACTGACAATGAAGGGCAAAATAGCAAAGAGGAGGAATATGCCTATTCCCGACCACAGCCTGCCAAAGTCCGTTTCAAAGAGAGTGATTTCCTGTTCATATCGCTCTTTATAATTGCCGCAAGGGTGGAAGTTCAATTTCTTCATCGCCGCCTCACACCCTTTCAATTTCCGCGAGACCGAAAAGGCCATACGGCTTTACCATAAGTATGATCACGAGGATCACATACGGCACAACGTCGCTCAGTGACGGCGAAATATAGCCGCCGGTAAAGGTTTCCAGAAGTCCGATGATAAGACCGCCGATGATAGCCCCGCCGATGCTGTCCAATCCGCCGAGGATGACGACGGGGAACACTTTGAGGCCGATGGCGCTGAGGTCATGGACGTTAATTCCGTTTATGATGCCGAGCACTATGCCGCTCATACCCGCTACAAGAGCGGCAATGGCCCAGGATAGAGCAAAAACCCTCTGAACGTGGACACCCAGCGAAAGGGCCGCCTTTTGATTGTCGGCGACGGACCTCATAAATATTCCCTGTGATGAATATTTAAAGAACAGTCCGAAGAGTATAAGGAACATTATCCCGATTATGAGGGCAGCCGTATAGACGGGCGGTATGTTAATCACGTGCCATTCTATGCCGAGGAATGCAGGCAGAAAATCGGGATATGTCTGCAGATTGCCTCCCCAAAAGAGAAGCATGATGCCCTTAAACATCGACGCCAGTCCGACTGTCAGCATGATGACGTAGATCAGTGGTTCGCCGATAAGGGGACGCAGGAAAAAACGCTCTATGATGAATCCGAGGATAAAGCATGCGGCAAGAGTTGCCAGAAAAGCGACAACTACCGGCAATTTCACCCAGGTCAGCATGGCGAGAAAAAAGAAGGCCCCTAGGGCCAGCAACTCGCCGTGGGCAAAATTGAGGACGCTCGAGGATTTGAAAATCATGACAAAACCCATGGCGGACAGGCCATACAGGAATCCTATACTTATGCCGTTTATGAAGAGTTGAAGAAAAAAATTCATACACTATCCCTCAGCATTGACATTAATGACCCTCACTCTCGTTTCAATTTCACCAATCTGACCATCCCGATACTGGACTTTTGTCTTGACGTCAACCTCATCCCTGCCCGCATACATGGCCTCAATAAGCTGGAGATACAGGCCGTAAATGAATCTCCGTCGAACCTTTCCCGTCCTTGTCAGCTCTTCATCATCGGCATCGAGGAGTTTATAGAGCAATATGAACTTACGGATCTTCATGAGGTCGGGCAGGTTGGCATTTACCTTACGCACCTCGCCCAGTATCAGCTCCTCAACAGGCGCTTGTTGAGAAAGGTCTATATAGGTTGTGTATGGAATCATGCGCTCTTCGGCCCAATTGCCGACATTGCCCATGTCTATATTGATGAGTGCCGTGATGTAAGGGCGCCCATCGCCGAACATCACCGCTTCCTTGATATAGGGACTGAACTTGAGACGCGTCTCTATGAAATCCGGAGAAAACGCCGCCCCTTTCTTGTTTTTTATAATGTCTGCTTTGCGTCCGATGATTACAAGATGACCGTCTTTGTCTATGTAACCGGCGTCGCCGGTTCTGAGCCAGCCGCTGCTAAAGGCCTCTTCCGTGGCTTTGAAATCGTTATGGTATCCGACAAAGTTTGAATCACTCTGCACCAGCACCTCCTGGTCGTCTGCGATCTTAACCAGGGTTCTGGGCAAGGGCTTCCCGACGGACTCGAGCTTGATTTCCGAATCGGGCTGGACCTGGAATATCCCCCCTGCCTCAGTCAGTCCGTAACACTGCTTGAGATTCAGGCCGATGGCGCGGAAGAAATGAATCACATCCGGACTGATGGGATGACCGCCCGTGAAGGCGCTCTTGAAGCCCGCACATCCCACGCGATCCAGCAACGGCCGATATATTGCCAACGCGGCGATACGGAGAAGTAGATTCAGATGACCGGGAATCGCCTCCCCTTTCGCTTGCAGCTCCACAGCCTTCTTTCCGATTTCCACTGATATGGAGAAAAGCTTGCGCCTGAGAAATCCGGCGTCGTCCATCTTCACCATAATGCGCGAGGCGAGATCCTCCCAGAACCGTGATGACGTGATGATAATCGATGGGCCTATCTCACGAAAGTCTTCGTCTATAGTTTCCGGCATTTCGGGAAAATTTACGGCCATGCGGCCTACGAGCGCCACTCCGACCCCGCACATCTGATCCACAATCCACGCAGGCGGAGATATGGAGATCCAGTTATCGCCGGATGTGACGGGCAAAGATTCTATCCAATTTCTTGACATTTCTGTGATATTGCGATGTGAGAGCATGGCGAGTTTGGAAATCCCCGTGGTGCCGGACGTCTGAATCATAATTGCTACATTATCGCGTCTCCCCTTCTGCAATTCCGCGAGGAATAAATCGGGATTCGCACGATCGAGCTTTTCGCCGATCTCCAACAGATCGGAAAAGCTCACAAGCCATGGATTATCCCTGTACGTTCTCATACCCGTGGGATCTATGTAGACAACGCGGCGAACGTGAGGCAGTCGCTCACGCGTTTCAATGAGCTTATCGACCTGTTCCTGGTCTTCCGCGATAACATAAGACGCTTTAATGCGGCCGAGCGCATGACATAGTTCCTCTGGCACGGAAGAAGTAAATAGATTAAGCGACACCCCGCCAACAGACTGGCAGCCGATTTCAGAAAAGAGCCATTCCGGCATATTGTTCGTGACTATGCCGATGTTTTCGCCCCTTTTCAGCCCGATGCTGCTCAAGCCGAGGCCTGTGTGTTTCACATGGCGGTAGTAATCGAGCCAGCTGTAAGTCTGCCAGATGCCGTACGCCTTTTCACGAATAGCCGTCGTTCCGGATCCGAGGAGCTCCGATTGTCTCATGAGGATCTGTGGCAGCGTATACTGAGTGATGGTTGCCAGCTCTGTATCAACTGCCTGCATTCTATTTACCACCGCGTACACCTCATTCTATGCACTCGCAGATTCGCCGAGATATGCCTTGATGACCTCCGGATGTTTGCGAATCGCATCCGGGTCTCCCTCGGCCAGCTTCTCACCGAAGTTCAAAACGACAATCCGCTGGGAGATGCTCATGACTATGGACATGTCATGCTCGACCAGAATCATCGTTTGACCCCATGCTCGGTTCATCTCCGTCAGGAAGCGCACCATGTCTTCTTTCTCTTCGAGGTTCATTCCCGCGAACGGTTCATCTAGAATCAATAGCGCGGGCTCCAGGGCGAGCGCACGACCGAGCTCGACTCTCTTCATCAACCCGTAAGGCAATGACCCCACCTTCTTCTTTCTTATAGCCTGGATCTCGAGGAAGTCTATCAGCTCCTCTATGACGCGTCGCTGATGGACTTCTTCCTTGCGTACGGATGGTGAAAAAAAACTGGCGCCCGCAATTCCATACTTGCAGTGATTGTGGCGCGCCAGAAGCATGTTCGATAGAACCGTCATGCCCGGAAAGAGTTCGATGTTTTGAAAGGTTCTGCCAATACCTATGCGGACAAGATGGTGCGGGGGGAGATGTGTGATGTCTTTCCCGTTAAATACGATGCGGCCGCTTTGCGGCCTGTAAAAGCCTGTCAGACAGTTCAGCAGGCTCGTCTTTCCGGCGCCGTTAGGCCCGATGACGGCCACGAGTTCTCCCGTATGCACGAAAACATCGACGTCATTGAGCGCCTTGACGCCGCCGAAGCTCAAGGAAAGGTTTCTTACCTGAAGCTCCGCATCCTTCTTTTCCAGGCTCCTTGATTCGAATATGCCGGGTTTTCCTCGATATGCTTTCATAAATCCAAAGTGCTATTTCAATAACTTGATCTTTTCCTTAAGCGGGTTAAAGAAATTTGTCAAAGGGGTGAAGGAGCCGTCCTCGCCCACCTTCACAATTCTCGCCTTGAATGATGCCCCATGATCGGTTTGTGTATACGTAACATTGGGGACGAGGCCGCCGAAATCTTCGTTCTTGAAAGACTCCATTGCCCTATTGATCGTATCTCTATTGACATCTTTATATTTTTGATTGGCGCGGATAAATGCCCTTTCCATGATCATGCCGACGACGACGCCCTCCCAGTACGATGCATCGAATTTTTCGACCGTCCTGTACCGCTTCCACAGCTCCGTCATTACCTTCATGCCCTGACTCTTATCAGAGGGAACGCCTCCGGGGAACTGGATGCGCAGCCTGTCCCTTATAAGGCCTTTGCCGAGCTTGAAGAAATCTGGGTCCGTCGAGGTCCACGTGCCAAGGAATATTGGATTATAATTTATCCGGTCCGCGCTCTTAAAGGCCGTGACAATGGCCGCAGGAAGCATTTGCATGAATATGTATTCTGCGCCCTTTCTCTGCAAGCGGAGCAACTCGGTGGTCAAATCCACAGTCTTGGGAGGAAACTCTTCTATAGCCACGATATTCACATTGATCTTCTTTGCGTATTCTCTGCAAGGCTCATGAATGGAGCGGCCATAGGCATTATTGTAGGTGAGGAGCCCGACCTTGGGCGCATCCTTCCCCTTGTGGATGGCGCGTATGTATTCGAGTATGGCATAACTGTCCATCCGATAGCTCCCAAAGGGAAGATACATGTAACTCACCGGGGGCTCAAGAAGTTCCCAGCTTGTCGAGTAATTTATAGTGGGGATCTTGTATTGCTGAACGATCGGTTTGACTGCTAAGCCTTCTCCGGCTCCCCATGTGGCCATCATGTCCACTTGATCCTGGATGGCAAATCTCTTGGCGGCGGCAACGGCCTCCGGAACCTTGTATTCCGTATCCACAAGGATCATCTCAATCCTGTTCCCGCCGACGCCCCCTCTCACTTCGTTTACATAGCGAAAATAATCCTGCTGCCCCTTCGCATGGAACTGTCCCCACGAGGATGCAGGACCGGTCATGTTTATTGCCGCACCAACTTTTATTGTCTTGGCGTGCAGAGCCGTATTAGAAAGGCAAACAGCGAGACCCATTATGGCTGAGCAGATAATTGCAGTAACTCTTGTTCTCATACGCGTCCTCAGTTAAAATAAAAAAGGCCTGGAAAATCCACGGCCTTTTGCAAAAAAAAGCCGTCGGCAGTATTTGGTCTGCCCACGGCTACCTTTAACAAAAACTCAGGTCATGAGCGCGGCAGGCAGACCCCACTAAAGAAACTAAAAAAAACGAAAAAGCTGTTTGCCTGCATGTGCTTCATATCCTTTATCCCGAATTATTATACTGCTGTGTACCGCATCTTATAAAGCTAATTGAAACCCGTGTCAAGAAAAAATCTTCACTATGCCAATTAAGAATTAAAAGT
>PLMX01000125.1 GCA_003142635.1 Syntrophaceae bacterium
TCTCCCACCATGATAATATCAGGGTCCTGACGAAGTATGGACCTTAGGCCGCTCGCAAAAGTCATTCCCGCTTTACGGTTCAGCTGTATCTGTCTGATGTTTTCCATGCGGTATTCAACAGGATCTTCAAGAGTCATGATATTGCTGTCCGGCCTGTTGAGCTCGTTCAAGATAGAATAAAGGCTGGTGCTCTTCCCGCATCCGGTAGGTCCGGTGGTCAAGATCATGCCGTAAGGTTTCCCTATCATAGACCTCACCCTTTCTATGTCTGCATTGACCATTCCGAGGAGGTCCAACGCATAGATGCCGGAGCTTGTGTCCAGGAGCCGCAGGACGACATTCTCGCCGTGAATTGTCGGTATGGAAGATACGCGGATATTTATTTCCTTATTTTCCATCCTCAGAGTAAACCGCCCGTCCTGAGGCACTCTTGTTACTGTAATGTCCATATTGGCGAGGATCTTTATCCTGGCAATGATAGGCCAGAAAAGTGTTTTGGGGGGGGACGGCACCTCGTGGAGCTTGCCATCTATACGGAAACGAACCTGGATGCTGTTCTTCTGGGGACTGACGTGAACGTCACTGGCCCCTTCACGAACCGCCTGAGCGAAGATGGAATTTACAAGTATGACAATGGGCGCCTCTCCCGCCATATTCTGAAGGGACGCCACCTGAACGTCTGCAACCTCTTCTTCTTGTTCTCTAGACGGCTGGGCTTCGATGTCCATACTATCCAGAACGCCTCCCAGACCCGAATGCGTGCCATATATGCTGCTTATAAGCTGGTTCAGTTCACGTTCCGTGCAGACAACAGCTTCCACTTCACAATTTGTGACGATTTCCAGGACGTCCAGTGCGTTGATATCCAGAGGATCCATCATTGCAACTGTCAGAAGGCGCCCTTTTCTCATCAAGGGTGCAAGCTGATACTTCTGGGCATCCTCCAGAGAAACTAAATTTGCGAGTTCAATGTCAAAAGGAAACCCGTCAGGATGATATTTCTTCAGTCTCAACTGCCTGCACAAAACGTCGGCGATCTGCGGCTCGCTTACCATCCCCTGTTGGAAAAGATACTGACCCAGTTTGAGACCCGCCTTCTCCTGCCCGGAAAGCGCCTTCGTCAGTTGCTCTTCCGTAAGCAGCTTTTCCTCAATGAGCATCTCGCCTAATTTCTTTTTTACTGTCACTGTGATTAACCTCTGTCCCCTTTTACCTATCTCTTGAAGAAAATCGTATCATCACTCACTTTTGCAAAAATCTCAGCATTTCCCGCGAGTGGCTGCGGCAGCCTTCTGGCCGCACCGAGAGCGTCTTCGATGTTGGCGAAGCCGTCTTTCAAGACAATGGCAAATGCGAGGCCCTCTCTGCTGTTCCAGTATGCAAGAAAGTTCAGAGACGGTAAAACGGGCTGATAATTCTTGTACAATTCGTAAATATCGTCTATCTTTTCGCTTCTCGCTATGCGCACCCAACATTTTCCGGATGCGAGTGGATTCGACTTGGCGGGAATCGCGGGTAATTCAATTATCTCACCAGCGCTTACCCTGCTTAGGTTCCTTATGTGAGGATTGGCACGGGCTACCTTTCGCAGCTGTTCCCTGTCGAAGTCGCCATAGAAGTCATTGAGCAGCCGCCAGATGGTTCTGCCGCTCTTCAATTCCACCTTCCCCAAAAGGTCCGGCATTGTCTTGTTAGCTAACTGTATGTCATCCCGGTTTAATGCTTTCGCCTCTGCAACGGGCGTCGGCGCAGTCTGGACCGATTGCACGGGAGAAGCGTGTCCTGACGGCGTTACGGCTTCAGTTCTTGCAATCACCGACGACTCACGGTCCGGCCATATTCCAAATATTGTCTCAGGGTAAAATCCCGCCACTGCAGCGGCAACAATAATAGCGGCGATAACCGTTGCAGTTACCCATTTAAGAACCTTCTTTTTATCGGGAACCCTGCGACCGCAGGAACGGACGAGAAACCAGCCGGCCTTCGATCTATTCTGAATAATCAGCGCAAGTATAACCTGATGACACAGGGTGACAATCTTTCTCGGATAACCTTCCGTCTCCAGATACAACGCCCACAGCCCCGGATACGAGAAGAGCGATGGGGTCTTCTCTGTCTCGCTCGCTTTCGCTATGCGGAATTTTACCATGCCCTGGGTCTCCTTGAAATTGAGAGGCTTGAGAAGGTAGTAGAAGTTGACCCGGTCGGCAAAATTATTCTGCCTCTTGAGAATCTGCTCAAATTCCTTCTGCGCGAATACGACTATTTGGAGCAATTTAGATTCATTAGTTTCGTAGTTGAGAAATTCACGCAGTAATTCAAGACAGAAGTCAGGAAGTTTTTGTCCCTCGTCTACAATGAGAACTACGATCTTCCCCTCATCAACACCCTTGCCAAAAAGATAATTCTTGATGTTTTCTTTGAGTTGCCATTCGCTGGTCCCGTTGCCGGAATCGGCTACGCCAAAGGACGCCGCAACTGTTGACAAGAATTCAAGGGAATTCGTAAACGATGGATCAAGGATAAGATGCGTTTCAATCTGCTTTCTATCTTCTTCAGATACCGCAAATTTCAAGATGAGCTGGCGGCACAAGGTAGTTTTCCCCGTCCCAACTTCCCCCACCACAACGCTCAATCCCCGGCGGAGACGCACCGCCAGTTCCAACTTTTGCAGGCAGCCCACGTGTTTATCCGACTGGAAAAAAAACTCAGGCTCCGGAGAGTTGGAGAAGGGCTCCTTTTTTAGATTTAAGATCTTGAAATAATCCATATCTCTTTCATTGTGCAGGCACGGCCGGAGATGGCTCTGCGGGAGGTCCCTCAGCGCCTTTTACGGGCTTCCCTGAAACGGCAGCAACCGGCTGGATCGGCAGTATCGTGGGAGTAATGAAAATGAGAACTTCCTCCATGATATCGCTCTTGCTCGCTGACTTGAAAAGCCATCCCAGAACCGGTACATCTTTAAGCCCGGGGAGTCCGCTTTCCCCCTCTTGCTTCGTCTGTTTGGTCAATCCGGAGATGACTATTGTTTCCCCATCCTTGACGATCAGATTGGTGTTCGTCTCTTTGTGTGTGATGCCCGGGTTCCCCGAAACGCTCAGTGATGTATCCACTTCATCTTTCATAACGATAACCTTCATCTTGAGATTTTGCCCGTCGATGACATGGGGTGTAATCTCCAGGCGGAGAGAAACGTCCACTAAGGTGACCGTGTTCGTTACAACACCGTTGCTCACTGACTGTGTAACATATGGTACTTTCTCCCCGTTCAGCGTATAGGCCATCTGATTGTCCATGGTGGTAATCGATGGGGTGGAGAGGATATTCAATTTGCCGTCCTGCTGAAGGGCATTCAATTGCAATTCGAGAATATTACCGCCAATTGTTCCAAACATGAGTCCCAAAGAACCTGCGCCGCCGGCGGCGGTCATCGCTGCTGTAGATGCGGGGAAATTTACACCGAAACCATAACCACTGAGGCCGGGTAAGCCGAAGACGGGCGTTACACCCGGACTGGTGGTTGATGTTGTTCCGCCCGGCGTCACATAAAGATTGCCTGTGTTATATGACCCACCCCACTGGATCCCCAGGTTTCTCGCGGTATTTTTCGTGGTCTCCACAATGTTGGCCTTGATTAAAATTTGATTTGTGGGTTGATCGATCTGCTCAATGATGGGAATCATTTTTTCCAAATCATTGCGTATCGCATTGAGAATCAGACTGTGACTGTATTCATCCACTCTTATTGATCCGCGTGGCTTGCCGTCCTTATCTTTTGTGAGCAGATCATTAAGATTATCCCTCAGGTCCTTGGTGTTCGCATAGTCAATCGGAATGAACACCGTGATGAGCGGCTCCACGAGCCTCTCGTCTTTTTCCTGGGTTTTCCGCTTCAGATCCTGTTCCTTGTCGGCTATTGTCATCACCCTGATAATGCTGCCTTCCCATTCATATGCCAGCCCCTGGTTCTTGAGGATACTGATGAATGCCTGGTTCCAGGGAGTCTTCTTAAAATCAATACTCATTTCTGCCTTAATATCATCTCTTATCAAAACATTTTGATCGACGATGCGCGCCAAGGACCGAAGGACCACTTTTACATCAGCCTGCCGGATCTTCAAGCTGATCGGCGTGTCTGGCAGGCCTCTTCCACCAACAAGTTCCTTTTCGGCCTTCAGACGTTCCTGCTCCATTTTCACTAACTCTCGAATTGTTTCACGAGATCTGGGCGCAGGCGAGTGCCCTTTTGACGTATCAACCATCCTTTCCCATTTCTCAAAGAAAGGATCCTTCTTTGTCTCTTTCTCGCCCGCACAGCCGGCAACAATAAGCATCCCGAGGAAAAGGACAGTGGTCAAGCAGCGAAGTTTTTTCTTATACTGAAAGCAAGTCAAGGCCTATCCCCCCTCCCATTACCCGTATTATTCCTGCAAAGGAACATCAAGTTTTGCTCCACTCTTTTCGTTAACAATTACTACCTTGCCCGGATAAATCTTTTTCAGTACATATCCTTCGATCTCCAGCGGATTACCAACCTCATATTCTACGCCATTTATAATCGCCAGGTTTTTATTGCCGACATTTAAATAACCGGAATAGTTGAAGCTAACCTTTTGTGATATCCCGCCCGCTCTCGCCCGTTCTTTGCGCTTCTCCCATTCGCGGAAGGACTTTCTCTCATAAAATGGATCATGCACCCATCCCGTCTCGGCGCGGCTCAGTATATAGGCGTCAGCGGCAGGCACTGCCCCTTTTGGCAGCCTTGAAGTAATATCAGTTAAAAATGCCTGCAACTCGGAAGTCTTCTTCCCGATATCAATCGGCTCCGCTTTCGAGCGCGCTGCTATGAAAACATCATATATGGCAAACAATATGACGAGACCCATTATGGAAAGTATGATGATTTGTTGTCTTGTCAGTTTCGGCATCTCAGTCTTTCATCCTCAAAGCCGCTTCCCCGAGTACATCACTTCATTATTAGGCTCTCATATCGACCGATAGACTGTCGTAATAGTGAAAAATACCATTCCTCGCCCTCCGGTGTCATTTCTAACGTAGTGAGAAATCTTTCTTCTGCAGCACAGATTTCTCAGTCGCGCTGCTCCTTCGAAATGACAGGAATGATGTGTTCGTTACGAATATTCTCCTGCGTAATTTAGGACCCACGTGAGGAATCCATATTTATGAACCCGTGTACTACGCAATGGCCAGCCATAATTTCATCCTGAATTCCATGCTGTCTTCGTTTTGCTGGATCCGTATTTCTTCAATACCCTCGAGACAAGGCACTCCCCCGAGGCCGATAAGAAATTTACGGAAATTTAAAAAATCCCCCTTGAGAGTCGCATTAATCAAAAGAAACTTTTGCTCACCGCCTAAAGTATTCAGGTCCGGAGAAGCAGCGACCATGTCAATATGGGCTTGCCGCGCCTGCTCTCTGATAATCAAGGGCACCGTATCTATCTGGGTCCGTGAAAGGGGGCTCCTTGCAGGGAACGGCAGGACTTTCGACCTGCCTGATTGCGGCCCCGCATGCAGCATTTGATAATAAGGCTGAAGCCTCTTCTGCTCTTCGATCTGAAATTGAATGCCTGCGATCTTATTGTCTAAACGCGTTACGGCCACTTGCTGAGGCACGATTCCGGCAAGAACGAGAAGAAGCAGACAGGACACGCATGCAATCAAGATGGCGATGCTCCGCTTCGGAATTATCGAGAATATCTTTTCCATAATTGAATTCTAAACCAGTTTTATTTCAATAACGAAATGAAGGACTTCATCCTTTCTAAAAGGCTCTATATTGTTTCTCTGCACACTGATATGGCTGAATATCGGAGACGATTTTAACTTCATTATGTATCCGGCCAATAAAGACTCGAGCGCTTTCCGATCGCCAAAGACAACCCCCTCCACCGTAACGTTTTTTGCTTCTTCCTTCGGGCCTGCGGCCTCCCTCTTAGGCTCCTTCGCGGTTGTCTTGCCTGTTTGAACGGCTCCCGCACGCACCTTCAGGTCAATGAGACGGATATTGGGCGGGGTCATCGAAGACAATTCACCGATAACCGCCATACCGAGATATCTGTCTACGTAAGTCCTTGCAAGCTGTTGCTGTCTGCTCGAACTCGAGAGCATTCCCGATATCAGGTTCTGGTCGACCCGTGGCTTATACTGCGACAACTGCTCCTCAAGTCGGACGATAACAGTTTCTCTTTGATGGGCCTTTTCAATTTCAAACAGCAGTAATCCTGAACACACGATCAGAGCAAGAATAAACACGGCAAAAATGATTCGATTGGCGCGTGTGATGTTAGCTGCCCGCTCCTTGTCCTTGAATCTGAACATCAGGTTCGGCGTGTAGGCGTTGTCGGAAAGTGCAAGCCCAAAAGCCGGTATCAGGGCAAGTATTTCGGAGACACTGGTCTGTTCCATGCTCTTGCCTACGTTCGTTATCCTGGATTTGAGGGGATTCAGTATGTCACTCTTAATTCCCAGTTGATTACCTACATAGTCTATGACCGGCTGTGAAATATTCATGGCGGAGGATACGTAGATTCTGCTGACCATGTCATAATTGTGACCGCCCGTATAATATTCAAAGGTTCTTTCCACCTGTCTGACCACCCTCTCCAAGGCGGGCAGAATGGTTTCGAATTTTTCTTCATCTGTGAGCCCGAAGCCGATATCATGCTCCGTTAAAGGGGGAGAGTCCGGACTGAGACTGAAGAGGACCTTTTTCGCCTGGTCGAAGCTTATTGGAGGGACACTCCTGTCCTTCCCTGCAGCTTCTTTGCGCGCCGTTCCAAGCCTTTCCATCAATGACTCGACCATGCTGTTTATGCCGGCCTTTATGCCCCGGGTCATAATAAGCTTCCCCTTGGAAAATATATCGATGCGGGAAAAATCATTGCCGATAAAAAGACTTGCCACCGTGCCTTCAACAGCCGGAGGAATCCATTCCGTCTTGAATAGGTTCTGGATTGCAAATGGTGTGATGGATATACCGGTTAACGGCAACCCGATTTGGGAAAACAGCCCCTTTAACTCTTCGATTTCCTCCCGCGGCGCCGTATAAACCATTGTCAGCCATTTGCTTACACCCTGTTCGGTGACTTCCCTCTGTATTTCAAAATCGAAAACCGTATCCTTATCGTCAAAAGGCGTTTCTTTTTTTATCGTCCAATAAACCGCGTTTTCAATTTGCTTCTTGGCCACCTTGGGGATATTGATGTGGCGCACGTTCACCCTTGCTGCGGACATGATAGCCCACAGATTTGCATGCCTGATATCGCCGCAGAATTTGTCCAATTCGGATCTTAAGAAATCGCTGAACTCAGGCGATCTCCGAGTGGTTATATGGGCGAACGGCACGCTCTTGTAATCAAGCAATTCCCAGCGCTTATCGGCTGATCTGGCAGTTCTCACCATTCTCAAATATTCATGGCCGATATCGATGCCGATAGTCACCCGCTCGTCACCGGAAGCAATTCTTGGGCGGGTGAATCTGAAGATTCTTTTGGGCGGATCAATCGTGGATGTGTCGAGTGGTTCGGCCTTGATATCATCTTTTTTGCTGCGAATGATATCAAGAAGTCGTTCTGTGGAAGAGATTTCTTTCAAACGGGCCAAGGGAGGGTTCCTCTTTAAATTAATTCGATCCTGCTGCAAATAGTATAGCGACGCAAGAAGAGTGTCTCTTTACCGCCTTTTCTCGTTCCTGGTGTTTCGATAATTATCTAGATGAACTTTAGCCAAATCGATGTACTCAATAGGGAAATGTTTCAGTATCCGCACGCCGTATTTGATTTCCGGCGGTTCGGGAATAATGCCCCTATGAATATAATCTCTGATAGTCTTGGCTGAGACACCCAACCGTTCGGCAGCATCAACAATCGTGTAATGCGTTTTCCCCTTTAGTATAATCATATCCACGCCCCCAAACGCGCAATTTTCAGTAAATTGGCTCTCGCAACCCAGTTAAAAAAAAAGATCGATAGAATTGAACGGTGTCTCAAAAAGCAAGTGCTGCACAGCGCTTCCTTCAACAGGCAGGAAAATCAAGTACCCCGGAAAATGAGGCTCAAACAGAGACATGCCCTGCAGCTTTCCCCGCATCTGCATGATGATATACGCAATCAGAATCAGGAAATTCCTGAGCGCGTAAGCAGCCGTCTGTAACGTTAGTTAGGTGCGAACATATCATACCTCTCGCACCTATACAATACTTTCTGAGGAAATTTTTGCAAACACATCCTATTTGCAGCACAATTAGACAAATTGTTTAGTAAAATGTGAAAGTTATAACAGCAGGACATGCATTCCTCCCGCTTATAATATCAAGGATTGATATAACATTTGTACAAAGTTAAGTCCCAGCCCAAGGGTTATGGCAGCGGCTGGAATACTTCTCGTAAATTCCATCTTCATGGGGCATTCCGTCGGTTTCCTCAATTAATCCTTTAACTGCTCTTGAGTTGAGGAATTTAGAACATCGAAGTAGTGTAATGCCTGATGGACATTCACCCACCCTTGCCATATTATTTATTTAAAAAAGTATTCAAGAGGAAGTATATTTGCTTGGACATATGCTGGATATCTTGCTTGTAGAGGACAATAAATATAACGTGGAGTTCATGCTTGAAGCTCTTAAGAAACATAGCCTGGCCGATAGGGTTAAAGTCTTTCGAGATGGCGAGGAAGCTTTGGACTATCTTTTTGCAGCCGGGGAATTTTCGGGTCGTGATCCATGTCAACAACCCCGTGTGATCCTGCTTGATCTGAGGTTGCCGAAAATAGACGGGCTTGAGATTCTTCAGAGAATCAGAGCGAACGAAATGACAAAGATGATCCCTGTAGTAGTTTTTTCATCTTCATCTGAAGACCGGGACAGGCTGGAGAGCTACCGGCTTGGTGCAAACAGCTATATCACAAAACCTGTCTTCTATGAGGACTTCATGAAAACAGTCACCGAAATCGGTTCCTACTGGGCCTTGCAAAACATTCCTCCATGATGAAAACGGATAAGGATGCTTGACGTAAGGTGGTATGTCACGTCTGCACTACGAAGTTCTCACCTTCCTATTTGTCTTCTTGAAGGGGGCCCTTCCGGGTCGGACCAAGTTAAGTATTCAAAGGGGTGGTGATAATTAACCCTCCTTACGGCAAGAGGCTTGGTGATGTTGAAAAGCTCAAGGATATTTATCGTCAGATTGGTGATGTGATGAAGCAGCGTTGCCGGGGATGGACAGGTTTTGTATTGACCGGGAATATGGAACTGGCCAAACACATCGGCCTCAAGGCGTCACGTCGGTTTGTGTTATTCAATGGGCCGATTGAATGCCGTCTCCTCAGGTATGAGCTGTATTAATATGGAATGGGATTCAAGGGGGCCCTTCCGGGTCGGACCAAGCTAAGTATTTCAAATATCGTAAATTGTGTTCCATAAGAACGTATTTTCCAGCCTTGGAGCATCGTTTTTTGTATCAAAATGAGCGCAGTAAGGAAATTGTGATTCCCGGAGTTCATAGGCGCCGTTGCCGGGAATGATCTTTCTTCCCATGGCCATGGAAGAGAGCTTTCTCTTCGTCTCTGCAACATACTCCTCGTCTCCCACTGCTATGCTCTCGGTCCACATTGGCTGTCTGACTTGAGGTTTATTTTGCATCGCATCAGATACAACCCGCCGATAGGCATCAATTAGGACTTCCTCATCCGTGAAACCCAGGATACTTTTCAGCGTCTTGCGATCTATAAGCCTGTATCTTCCAGGGTCATGAAGGATTTCGTTATAGCCGCATTCATTCCATTCTGATGGCTGCAAAACAACTCCTGCACGCACCATATTCAGATCAATATAAACCATGCAACTCATGAGATGCTTGTTAGTCTGTACGATTGTAGCGTGATAGCGATCTTCCCAAAACGCACCTTTACGACTCTTTCTCTGATTGTATTCCTGTCCTGTTCTTCCGGCGACCAACTGCATGCTCTTGGGAATGACATTCTTTCCCGTATCAACCACCATGAGGTGGATGTGGTTTGAGGTGATGATGTAATTCAATACAGAAAGACCATATCGTTTCCTTGCCTCGAAGAGCCATTGTAGATACCTCTTCCTGTCTTGGGAGAACTTCAGAAGAAACTCCTTCCGATGGCATCGATGCGTGATGTGCCAATCATATCCGGGAAGATAATGTCTATTCGCCCTTGACATACGTGCTATTTTTAGAAGTACACTTTCAGGGTCAAAATTAGCTATTTAAGGCCAATATCGAATCATTTATTGATGCGTTTCTTCGTGATACCAAATGTTTAACTTGGTCCGACCCCAAACCCATCACCCAAAACCCATCCCAAAAGGAGATGTGCTACCGCTCCCATTTCCTATTTCTCCTTTTCGGGCGTCGCCTTGTCTTTGCCACACATTCAAAACAGGTTTATCAGTTAGAGGGTCTGATATTTTGCAGAAAGAATTTCGCTAATCGTGCATCTGCATCTGTCGGCTCTTGCCGCCAGCAGGATCCACTTCATCGTTTCCGAAAAAATAGCATTTGAGGTGTAGAAAGATTAGATATATCAAGGTCACGCATCTGACCTTGTATTTGACTGGAGAGCACCTTTGAAGGTGTGTCAACGCATTCTTATTGCAAATTTCAAAAAGAGCAATACTAAAAAATATTAAAAAAATACGGGGGGAAACCTAGTATTTTTTGAGAGAAAAGACTATTTTCATTATTTCGAACGAATGACGTAACTGAGGAAATCGTCATGCCTTTCAAATAGATCACGCTCTGAGGTCTGGTCAAGGATTTCTCACTGCGTTCGAAATGACAACTGCATAAGCAGATCCATGCCTTGGGTCGGGATAAATATTTGTCACCGAGTTTGCCCTGAGCGGATTCGAAGATCGAAACGACACCTAATGTTGATTAAGGCATAGCCTTGAGCCAACGTGATGATTCAGTTCTTTCTGGATTCCCGCCATCGCGGGAATGACATGGAGGGACAGGAATGACGATGACAGAACGCATTTGAATGCGCTTGACATTTAATCGCTCAATGTCTAAAGTCTATCCAATAAAAGGCTGTTACAAAAGAGGAAGACATGCCCATTTACGAATTCAGATGCAAGAAATGCAGCAATACCTTTGAGGTTCTATTCCTGTCCGGAAGCGATAAACCGCCCGTAGCCTGCCCTTCGTGTAAGTCAAAAAAGGCAGAGCGTTTGATGTCCAAATTCGGCGGAAAGATCGGCAATACATCGTCGGCTGGGTGCTCGTCCTGTGCGGCGACATCCTGCGGCCCGTCCTGATCAGGCTGATCTACTGTGGCAGGTCGCCACTTCAATAAAAAATAACCAATAATTTTTGTTGTAAAAAAAGACGTAATTTAATATAAGCGTGCAGCCGAGATTGCGGGCTTTCAAGAACAAAGCCTGAACTCATCTGATAAGATTTCTCCCTTCGGTCGAAATGACAAACGGGGATGGTTCAAATAACAAACTGGATTCCCTCCGAAGTCCATGGATTTCCGCTTTCGCGGGAATGACGGGGAGGGGCGGGAATGACACAGGGAATACCTGCAAAAAATACTTTTTTAGAAAGAGATGAAGACAATGAATATTCTTATGTTTGGACCAAACGGCAGCGGCAAGGGCACGTTCGGCAAAGTTCTGTGCGACAAATTCGGCATCCCCCAGGTGGAGACAGGCGTAATCTTCAGGGAGAACATCTCTAAAGGCACGCCCTTGGGAAAAGAGGCAAAAGGATATATCGACAAGGGCGAACTGGTTCCTGACGGGATTACCATCCCCATGATTCTCAGCCGCATTAAAGAAAAGGATTGTGCAAAAGGATGGCTGTTAGACGGGTTCCCGCGGAACAAGACGCAGGCTGTCGCCTTCTGGGACGCGCTTCAGAAAGAGAAGATAAAACTGGATTACGTCGTCGAACTTATCCTCGACAGGGAGACGGCCAAGAAGCGCATCATGGGAAGACGCCTGTGCCCGAAGGACAACAACCATCCAAACAATATTTACGTCAAGGCCAACCTGCCCGTGGAGAAAGACGGCAAGCTCTACTGCCGAGTATGTGGGAGCCCGGGACTGTTGACGAGGGCCGACGATCAGGATGAAGCGGCCATCGACAAGAGGCACGGCATCTACTTCGACACAAACAAAGGCACACTCGCCGCAGTCAACTACTTCAAGGAGAGGGTGAAGGTCATTCAGTTGGACACTGAGCTCGGTGTCAAAGAGGTTTCAGAGAATCTATTGAAATTGGTGAAGTAGAAATTCGCGGGAATAATGTGTGAGAAAAGCCTTCCCGTTTCATCCAGGGAAGGCTTTTTTGTTGGTGTCCCCAAATGCCCGTCTCTGACTGTTCTCCACGCCGGGTCATAAATCATCAAATGGCGACACATCTGAAACCAAGTACATTCGACGAAGTATTTCTGTGCATCGGATAACGGTTGGACAGACATACGGGACCATCGGAAATCCAACTCCCGCCCTTCACAACGTGGATGTCGGCATTTTTCTCTCCGGGCCTCTGCGCATCCCAGGGATCGAGCGTCCATTCGAGCACGTTCCCGAGAGTGTCCGCCACGCCACAGGCATTCGCGAATTCGAGATGCTTGTCTACGGAAGTAGTATCACCGATGTAATTTTTTTCCACGTTACATGAATTGCCGGCCCATTCGTTGCCCCATGGGAAGACGTTCCCGCGGGCCGTACGCGCCGCGGCCTCCCACTCTTTCTCAGTGGGAATCCTCTTACCCGTCCATGCCGCAAACGCGCATGCGTCCTCGAGGCTGACATGCACTACCGGGTGTCTTCGCTTGTTGTGAAGCGAGCTCCCGGGACCGTTCGGGTGATACCAGCATGCCCCCTGTATTTTCTTATAAAGCAAGTGGCTGTGCCACGTGAACGTTTCCTTGCCTGTCATGCTGTCTTTCGCCCTCTGTGCGCGGGGCGTGTACACGAAGCCATAGCCGTTTTTCTCCGCTGTGGTCCTGTAGCCGGTCTTCTCCACAAAGGTCTCAAAGAGGGCATTCGTGACGGGAAATTTACCGATATAGAATTCCTGCAGGCGAACTGTTGCCTCGGGAAGCTCATTCTTTGCGAGGTCATTGCCACCTGTAATGTAATCTCCGCCCTTTATAAAAATATGCTGGTTGTAAAATCTTTCCCGGATGCTGAGGTCGCGTTCAAATTCCTCGGACAGGAGCTTTGCCTTTTCCCTGATCACTTCTTCGGAATAGGCGCTTTCGCTGAAGTCCGGCCCGAGCCGCGAAAGCACCTTCGCCGCCTCCGCAAGTTCAGCTAATATCTCCGCCTTCTCGCGCAGGTCTTCGTCGGCAGCTTCGTAAACTTCCTCTTCCTGTTCTTCGAGAACATCTTCAGTCTCAACTTCTGTGAGATCGGCCGCTACTTCGACTTCTTCTAATACTGCAGCAGCGGCGAGATCAGTTTCTACGAGTTCATCTGATGATCCATCGCCTCCTTCATGGGTGGCATCAACCGCCGATACCGTTTCCCCCAACCCCTGCACCTCTCCCGATTGCTCAAGGTCATCGCGAATCTCTGTCAGTTCATTGGCCGCAATCTCAACTACTTCTTCTTCGGAGACATCGGCAGATATCTTATCGACGACCTCTTTCAATACCTCCGACGTCTCGTTGGCGGTCTCTGCGGAAACAACTTCCTCGACCTCATCGACTATCTCACCAATCTCATTAGCCGCTTCCTCTTCCATGACCTCTTCGACGTCTGCCACTGCGACCGCACTATCAGCGACAAGATCATTACCGCCACAGTCATTAAGGGACAGTCCCATTTTCCGGGACAGGTCAATAAGCAGGTCCTTCATCCGGTCAAACTTTTCCAATCCCTCCCCGGCCACTGGATGCACGCCGGACTGCGTCAGTATATCGTTTACCGCATTCAGCATCTTCGTAATTTTGCGTATGGTCTCCGTACCCTCGTCTCTGAGATTAGAGTCGATGCTCCCCAGCGCCTTGTTCTTCGCCTCATCAGACATATCAAAAACATTGCTCTGTCCGATGACGATCCCCTGAGGATTTGTGCCTTCCTGATATAGTCTCTTGAGATCCGCATTTATGCCAGACTTGACGCTGCTTAAGTTCTTCTTCTTGCTTTTTAGTAATTCACTGTCACCGTCCACACTCCATAGCTTCTTAACCAGATCTTCCGTTTCAATGGCCCGGATGGACTCAGTTGAGATTTCATCGGGGTAGGACTGTCTTATCGCGTGGACGAGCTTGTACTTCAGGGTGTCTTTGTTCTTATAGCCAAGGCCGGCAATAGCCTCGTCCACGTCTTTAAGTTTTAAAATTGTCGCCACGGATAATCCTCTACCTGAAAATCCCCGCAAAGCGGATTTTTTCCATTTCTCTAATTATATATCGATGAATCCCATATTTTCTTTAATCGACGGCGTCATTTACCGCATTCAGTAGAAAATCGCCGCAAAATACTGGAAAACTATTTTTGTTTACCGACAATTTTGACGATATAGTTAAAGAATATCTCAACACCTCTCCAAAAAAACTAATGGCTACGGAAATAAGGCACGCGTATGAAAGACATCTTGAGGTCCCGATTCGATGAGATTATCGGTCGGAATTTTGAGCGCTTGACGGGAACAAAACAGGGAATCGGGGGTCTCCCCCTGAATATTGCCACGATAGGATGTTTTATCCTCCTTGGCGGCAGGGAGATCGAGATCGAGAATTCCCCGACAGACGCCGCCGAGAGATATACACGCGAAAAATTTCTTGACGATGCCGCCGGTCTTGGTGTGGAGGCTGATGACTACCTGGAAACGGGGCTCCGGGATATGATCGAGAGAGGATACTTTGCGGTTGATTCCGAAGGCAAGATCGTCGCCCAGGAATCCACGCTCACCATGACCCGCGTCCTGAACCGGATCTTCCCTAAAATGACGGGCATCAATCTTCTTGCCTACATAGGGCAGACGGTTGAAGAGGCGATGACCGGACGCACTGACATGGAGGCGGCTGCCTCACGCTTCGACCAGACACTGAAGCACCACGGGGTTCCCTTCTCGGCACAGAGATCTCACCAGTCGTCCCGCCCTCCGGGCATCGATGCGTCTCCTATTGCACAAGCAGGTCAACACGAAATGCGGCAGAGCTGTGATGAGATCTTAGCGGAATTATACAGTCGTACAAAAACCTCTCGGCCCAATCTCTCTCCCCATATCCGCCCGAACAGGGTCCTTGCCGGAGGCGCTGTCCTGAGAAGCGTTAAGGTCGATGACATCATTGCCAAGAATGAAAAGCCGCCCGAAACCTCACGCGACGCAAAGGCAGAAAAGATGGAGGTCAGGGTCAAAGCGGCCCCGCCCTCCGTAAATGCACGGGATATTGGCGATGAGATTGGGATGAGTACCGCGGCCGCGGAACCGAATGTCTCCGGCATCGAAGAAGGGGGCCCTGTCGTTTCTTTACCAACCGACGAGACAGCCGAGTTGATCCACGGAAAGGACGAGGAGGGGCCGCTCGATGATGGAGCTCAGGAAAAAGGCCCCACCGACGATGACGCGATTGCCGATAAGATTGCCGCCTTTGAAAAAGACCTGTCCTCCACCTGCCCCATCTGCAAGACAAACATGCTCACGGAACAATCAACAGTCGCCGGCAAAAAATATTATACCTGCGCATCGGGGAGATGCAACTTCATAAGCTGGGGAAAGCCGCACCATGTGGAGTGCAGCCGGTGCAAGAATCCGTTCCTGATAGAGGTCTCAGAGGCGTCCGGTGCGATGATCCTGAAGTGCCCCCGCGCCATGTGCCAGCACCGCCAGAGCCTGAATCCAAAGCTGATGAAAGTGGTGCGGAAGCGCGTGGCGCGAAGAAAAAGATAAGAAGGAGAACAAATATTTTCTGCAGCCGGTGAGCGGCAGGAAGGATTCAAACTTCCGATGTTTGACATCTTTCAAGGACTCAAACCAACCGTCCCATCCAGGTAATTCAGAATATCGCGGAACGATTCATAATGCACGCACGGCGTGCCGTCCTCCCTGCACTTCTCATACAGGACCTCCTTGGCGAAGACGAGGTCTGCGTCTTTCGCGGGGCACACATCGGAATAACCGTTCCCTACATAGATGACCCGGTCGTAGTTTGACCGGTAGTCTCGGAGGACGCCCTTCTTGCAGGTGCCGCACTTCTCGCACTTATCGTTCATCCGGGGAAACTCTATGGAGAGCTTATCATCATCCCGGAAAACTGTAACATTGGAAAAGAATTCAATGTCCGAAATGTTGTTCTTCTTCAGTATCGCATCAATATAAAAATCGAGGCCGTCGGATACGATCTTCAGATCCACACCCCTCTTCCGGCAGAACCGATAGAACTCGAGAAAGTGCGGATCTATCTTTTCGCGGCTGCTTACAAATTCCAGCATCTCGGCCCTGCTGCCCGTAAAGAGCGGGCCCACCTGCGTATACGCAAGGCGGGAACCGATCTCGCCCGCACAGTAAGCGCGATCTATCTCTTCCCAGCCCTTATCGGTAAAGCGGTTCAGTATCTCGTTCCCCATATCCACTGTGGATACTGTTCCGTCAAAGTCGCACAGGATCAGCACTCGCGGTTTCTTCGCGCGTCTATTCATGACTGCTGTTTTTTCCTGTAATGCTTTATGAGAACATTAATACCGAAAAGGATCAAGAGCACGGGAAGAAGATATTTTGCAATTACGTGCAGATCGTACCCCCAGTTATTCACCAAAAGGAAAATCGCCCCGGCCACGCCGATGAACCACCCCCCGATATCCTTGACGCGCTGCATCAGCGTGCCCGCGGCAATGGCAATCAAGAGTATGGGCCAGCCCTTAGCAAACCCGTAGATGCCCGTGTTGTCGAGGATGATGAGCACACCGAGCGTAATCAGGATCATGCCGCCTGTCAGGATGTGCCTTTTTTCCCTTGCATCCATTTGCGGTCAACTCCTTCTTCGGGAAATCTATTTCATCTTCTCAGCAAGACTCAGGAACGGCTTAATCAGATCGATGGGTATCGGAAACAGGATCGTCGAGCTGTTCTCGGCTGCGATCTGATTCAGGGTCTGCAGGTACCGGAGCTGCAAAGACATCGGCTGTGTTTCCATAAGGGCGGCAGCTTCTATCAGCTTCTGGGCGGCCTGGAATTCGCCTTCCGCACTGATGACCTTTGCCCGGCGCTCTCTTTCCGCTTCGGCCTGTTTGGCAATCGCCCGTTTCATCTCTTCGGGCAGATCGATCTGCTTGACCTCGACGTGAGAAACCTTGATTCCCCAGGGTTCGGTGCTCCGGTCCAGGATCTCCTGGATCTGGAGGTTTATCTTCTCGCGCTGCGAGAGAAGTTCATCGAGCTCCACCTGGCCGCAGACGCTCCGCAAAGTGGTCTGGGCAAGCTGGGAGGTGGCATAGAGATAATTCTCCACGTTAATCACGGCGTCGTTCGCTTCCATGACCTTGAAATAAACGACGGCGTTGACCTTGATCGATATGTTGTCCCGCGTGATTACGTCCTGCGGGGGGACGTCCATGGTAATGGTGCGCATATCGACCTTGACCATCCTGTCCACGACCGGTATCAGGATGATAAGACCCGGGCCTTTGGTGTCGATTACCCGCCCGAGGCGGAAGATCACGCCTCTTTCATACTCATTGAGTATTCTGATGGCTGACGCGAGAAACATCACCACCAGTACTATCAATACAATAAATGGAATAGAAAACATAATTACCCTCCCTGTTTATTTTCGATTTCTTCAACCTTGATTTTTATACCTTCAACCTTTATGACCCTAACCCCCCTGCCCGCCTCTATACGCTTATCGCTTGACGCGTTCCAGTACTCTCCCTTTATCAGGGCCGTTCCTGTTTCATAAATATCGGTGAGCGCTTTTCCTTCCTCGCCTGCCATGCCTTCCTTTCCCGTTCGCCGTCTTCTCATCTGGGCCTTGAGAACAAGGGCGATCACACCCGCAAAAAAGAGGCAGATAATGGTCAGCACGGGGATCATGACGCTCCACGATACCCTCAGTGCTGGATCAGGCGATTCGAAAAGCAACAGCGAACCCAGGACAAGAGAGATAATACCCCCGACCGTCAACAGGCCGTGGCTGATGACTTGTATCTCTGCGATAAACAGGATGATGCCGAAGAGAATAAGCAGGATCCCCGCATAATTGACGGGCAGCGTCTGCAGGGCAAAAAATGCCATGATGAGCGAGATGCCGCCGATGATCCCTGGAAGGATGACGCCCGGGTGCGCCAGTTCGAAATAGAGACCTGCAAGACCGACGAGCAGGAGGATATACGCAATATTCGGATCGCTTATGGCCGCAAGAACCCGCTGCCGCGCACCCATTTTTTTCTCGTTGATGACCGCATTTTTTGTCTCGATTATCCTCTTCCCGGATGACACGGTAACCTCTTTTCCGTCCATCTGTTTGAGGAGACTGTTCAGGTCGGGAGCGACAAAATCTATGACCTTGAGTTTCAGGGCCTCTGCCGCGGTGACAGATTCGCTCTTTCTGACGGATTTCTCCACCCAGTCCGCATTTCGTCCCCTCTTGTCTGCAATGCCCCGCACATAGGCGACGGCGTCGTTCTCCACCTTCTTCATCATGGTCTTGTCTCCGCCGCCTATGCCCAAGCCTACCGGATGAGCCGCGCCGATATTCGTGCCGGGGGTCATGGCAGCGACATGCGCTGAAATCGTGATTATCACCCCTGCGGAAGCGGCCCGCGCCCCGGAAGGATGCACGTATACGACAACGGGAATGGCTGAATTCAGGATGGCCTTCGCGATATCCCTCATGGCGAGGTCGAGCCCGCCCGGCGTATCGAGGAGAATTATCAGTCCATCGGACCCTGCCTTCGCCGACCCATCTATGCTTTGGACGACGTACTCGGCAATGGGCGGCGTAATGGTGGCATGGACAGTGATGGTATCGAAGACGGGTTTCTTTTCTTCCGCAAGCAGTTGGCCGAAAACAGGCATGATGAGAAGCAATGCGAGAATCAGGATTGGTATGTTGATTTTATTTCTTGTCATGGATTGCCCCTCTCAATATTTGAGTTGAATGGTAAATCTTTATGAAGCCTGCTGTGGCAGCATCTTTATTATCTTCTGGACGTCTTCCCACACCTGCTTTTTTGCCCCCTGATTCCTCAGAAGATATGCAGGATGATAAGTCGGCATCAATTGTATCCCGTGATATGAGTGAAACTTGCCCCGCAGGACCGTTATCGGTACATCCGTTTTAAGCAGGGTGTGGGCGGCAAACGTTCCCAGTGCACAGATTACCCGCGGGTTAATCGCCTCAAGCTGCTTGATAAGAAACGGCTCGCAGGCGGCTATTTCCTCAGGCTTGGGATTGCGGTTGCCCGGAGGACGGCACTTGAGAATATTACAAATATAGACATCAGCCCTCGTGAGACCCATAGCCACGATAATCTTGGTCAGGAGCTGCCCGGCGCGACCGACAAAGGGTCTCCCCTGGATATCTTCATCTCCTCCGGGCGCCTCGCCCACGAATACTATCTCGGCCCTGGGGTTCCCCTCACCGAAAACGATGTTGGTCCTCACTCTTCCGAGGGAACACCTCTGGCAATCACCGAGCTCATTCTTTACTTCTCCAAGAGTCACTGTCTTCCGGGCTGACGGCCGGTTCTGCGCATGTGGTCTCTCGGCAGCGGCTGCGTCAATAGCCGCGGGCTCCCCCGCCATACACAGGTATGCCGGCGTTTTCCCCGCATCGATCCCAGACTCAATTTGGGATTTCAGATGCCGGACCAGCGCGAGGAGTTCATCTGCCGGATTTTCTTTTGCCGTTTCCATAAAGACTATCTGACCCTAAAAGCAGGGCGAAGCCTGGGAGCGGATATTCTGCCCGTTATGATCTTCTTAACCCTGTCGAGTATCCTGTCGGCAACCTCCATCTTGCTCATCAA
>PLMX01000099.1 GCA_003142635.1 Syntrophaceae bacterium
CCAACCCTGATCTGCGGCAGTGCTGGTTCCGGCAAAACACTTTTCGCCATGGAGTTTCTCATGCGGGGCGCCCTGGATTACAAAGAACCCGGGGTCTTTATGAGCTTCGAGGAGACGCCGGAAGATCTCGCGAAGAACTTCATCTCTCTTGGTTTTGATCTCCATAGCATGATATCGCGTGGTCTCATCGCCACTGACCACGTTTACATCGATAGAAGCGAGGTTGAGGAGACGGGTGAATACGACCTGGAAGGATTGTTCATCCGCTTGGGGCATGCCATTGATTCCATCGGCGCAAAAAGGGTTGTCTTAGATACCATAGAAACACTTTTCTCCGGGCTGTCTAATACCGCTATCCTTCGGGCAGAACTTCGTCGTCTTTTTCGCTGGTTGAAAGAACGCGGTGTGACGGCCATCATTACGGGGGAACGCGGCGAAAAGCTCCTGACACGCTACGGGCTCGAAGAATACGTCGCCGATTGCGTGATCCTGCTGGACTTCCGCATCCAGGAGCAACTTTCCACCCGCCGTCTGCGTATTGTCAAGTACCGCGGCTCATCTCACGGCTCCGACGAGTATCCCTTCCTGATCGACGAGAGCGGTCTTTCTATCCTGCCCATCACTTCCGTGGGGCTCGACTACCCCGTTTCCAGGGAGCGCATCGCCACGGGCGTCCCCAAGTTGGATGCAATGCTTGAGGGGAAGGGGTTCTACCGGGGCAGCACCATTCTCGTCTCCGGGACAGCGGGCACAGGCAAAACAAGTTTGGCGGCTACCTTTGCCGTTGCCGCCTGCATGCGAGGTGAGCGCTGCCTGTATTTTGCCTTCGAGGAATCGCCCAGCCAGATCATCCGGAACATGAGATCCATCGGCATTGATCTCGCCCACTGGGTGAAAAAGGGGCTTCTCCGTTTTCATTCAGCCCGGCCTTCGCTTTACGGCCTGGAGATGCATCTTCTCACTTTCCACAAAATGGTCAATGAGTTCAATCCCCATGTTTTCATTGTGGACCCGATCAGCAACCTGAGCACCGCGGGAACAGCAACAGAGGTCAAATCCATATTAACGCGCCTGGTCGATTATTTGAAGATGAAAAATATCTCTACTTTCCTTACGGACCTCACTCATTTTACAGGCAGCCTGGAACACACCAGCGAAGAGATATCTTCTCTGATCGATACGTGGCTGCTGCTGCGGGATATCGAACTCAATGGCGAACGCAACCGGGGCCTCTATATTTTGAAGTCCCGTGGCATGGCCCACTCCAACCAGATTCAAGAGTTCCTGCTCACGAACCAGGGCATTGACCTGATCGACATCTATACCGGTTCCGGCGAGGTATTAACCGGCAGCGCCCGGGCAACCCAGGAAGCCGGGGAAAAGGCCACTGAACTGGTACGCTGGCGTGAGGTGGATCGCAAGCTCCGCGAGCAGAAGCGCAAGAAGAATGCTCTGGAAACAAAGATCACAGCGATGCGCGCCGAGTTCGATGTGGAAACGCAAGAGGTGCATTTGATGGCGGAAGAAGAGCAAAAAAGACAAGCTGTCCAGGTAAAAGACCGTTTAGATATGGCGCAGCTGCGTAGGGGAAAACTTTCAGCTCCGCAGGTGATGCGCTCGAAAAAAAGAGGGAAAGGAAAGTAAGATGAAAGCTGTCGCACCCGGAAAAGGGAAGAAAACAAAGACTGATTCGGCAGAAGGAATCTGGAGCCTGAGATTATATGTAGCCGGTCAGACCAGGAAATCAATTACGGTCTTTGCTAATTTAAAGAAGATCTGCGACGAGCACCTCGCGGGGAAATACCGCATTGAAGTGATNNCCCCGATAAACGGGATAAGTGCGCTAACGAAGTTGTTTCCCGGTGGGAAACAACTTCTAGCTTACTAATGATAAAATTAATTTTGGTTTAACAGCGATGGAGAGCAAAAGAGTGAAAACGAGTACTGATAAATTAGCAAACGCGGGAGCAAAACAAGATCGGGCAAAGTATATTCTTCGTCTGTATGTTACAGGGATGACCCCAAAGTCAACCCTGGCAATCGACAATGTCCAGAGAATCTGTGAAAAATACCTGGAAGGCTTCTACGAACTCAAGATAATAGACATCTACCAGCAGCCCAAGCTGGCCAAGGAAGAGCAGATTATTGCCACCCCAACGCTCATTAAGCAACTCCCCCTGCCGATCCGGAGGCTCATCGGCGACATGTCGGATACGGAAAGATGTCTTGTAGGCATCGATCTAAAAACCAGGAATTCATGAATACGGATTATGGATTAATGAACAAATCGCATAAAACACTTAAGCAACCGGTGGATGAATTACAGGACGTCACATCGCGGATGATGGCAGCTGAGGAATCTTTGCGCGCTATACTAACCGGCGAGGTGGATAGTCTGGTTGTCAAAACGGCACAAGGAGATCGGGTTTTTACACTATCGGGCGCCGATCTTCCTTACAGGGTCATGGTCGAAACTATGAACGAAGGGGCCGTCACGCTGGCCGCAGACGGCACGATCATTTTCTGTAATCAACGTTTTGCGGATACTGTCAAAGGGTCTCTGGAAAAAATAATGGGATCGTCAATCTACAAATACTTTTCATCAACAGACCTTGAATTATTTAAGGGATTGTTTGAGAAGGGTTTAAAGGGAACCAGTAAGATGGAACTGGCCTTAAAGGCCGGAGGTAAAGATTATGCACCGGTATTACTTTCCATAAGCGCCCTTGGACGCACGGATATGCCCGGTGTGTTGTGCATGGTTATTACCGACCTGACGGAGCAAAAGCGCAATGAAGAGATGCTTATAGAGGAGAAGGCGCTGCAAATAGCCCATGACAAACTGGAACGTCGAGTCGAGGAACGGACGATCGAACTCCAGTCGGCTCTTTCTGAAATCAAAATAATGAAAGACCAGTTTGAGGCCGAGAATATTTACTTCCGTCAACAGAACAAAATGAAACATCAATTTGAATATATTATCGGGAAAAGTGATGGTCTTAAGTATGTTCTCTATCGAGCACAGCAAGTTGCGACGGCGAACACAACGGTACTCATCCTTGG